>DAMAFT010000486.1:0-4043 GCA_031995805.1 Massilia sp. | reverse complement strand
ACCAGCACCGTCTCGCGCCGGTCTTCCAGCACCAGGGCGCGGAAGCGCCGCGCCGCCGTCTCCGGCAGCAGGCGCACGATGTCCTGGTTGATGTTGTAGAACTTGAGGTTGATGTACGGGATGCCGAGCTGGCGCGCGAGCGCGCCCGAGATCTGCTCCTCGGTGACGAACTTGCTCTCGACGAACACGCGCCCGAGCTTGCGCCCGCTGCGCTTCTGGTCGGCCAGTGCCTGGTTCAACTGCTCTTCCGTCAGCAGCTTCTGTTGCACCAGGATTTCGCCCAGCCTGACTTTTTCCGGCCTCGCCATGACACCCCTTCGAAATACGTTGTAGGACTCCTCCTGCAATTTTAAGGCAGAACCATAAAAATTTACTCAAAGAATTACTTTTGGTATCCCCAGCCGTATCGCCGACGCGACTTTGACCAGCATCAAACCGGGGTCTGACCCCGGTTTTTGGAAATTTTTTAAGGGAACTTGGGGTGATGAAAGATTTTGAGGTTTGCGGGAGCCTATGGCTCGGATACCATATTTACAGCGGCGCCGGGGCTCCGCATCCTTGCGGAGTATGCATTGCAGTTGTTACAACGTCGATCCCTTCCCTCCATCCGCGCCAAGCTGGTCAGGCTCGTGCTCGCCTGTGCCTTGCCGATCCTGGTCGGCTATTTCGTGTTCGCCACCGATGCCGACCAGCGCGAGCGCGCCCACGTGGCGGGAGACGCCGGGATGATCGCGCGGGCACTGGCTGCCGCCGTCGACCGCGACCTGGCCAACGGCGAGACTGCCGCGCGCACCCTCGCCATCGATAACAGCGTCGCGCGCGCCGACCTGGCTGCCTTCCACGCCACCGCGCGGCGCCTGCTGCGGCCCGAGATGCCGGCCTATGCCTACCTGCTCAGCGGCCCGGACGGCGCGCCGCTGCTCGATACCCGCCATCCGTTCGGCGGCCAGTTGCCGCCCACCGGGCACGAGGACGACGTGCGCGCCGTGTTTTCCAGCGGTGACGCCGTCATCTCCGGCCTGCACCGCGGCACCGGCAACCAGCCCTGGGTGATCTCGATCGCGGTGCCGGTCTGGCGCGACGGCAAGGTGGTATATGCGCTGACAGTCGAACTGCGCCCGCGCCGCATCGGCGAACTGCTGGTCGGCCAGCACCTGCCCGAGCACTGGAATGCGCGCGTGTTCGACAAGCGCGGCCTGCTGGTCGCGCGCGCGGGCGACCTGCCGCGCGACACGGGCGCGCCGATGAGCCGCGAACTGGCCACGGCGCTGCGGACCTCGCACACGGGCCTGGTGACGCTGCCGGCCCACGCCGACGGCGCCAACGAAGGGCCGATGTACGTGGCCTACGCCCGTACGCCGGCACACGACTGGACCGTCGCGATCGGCTTTCCCCACCACGCGGCGCGCGAGATCCTGGGACCGGCGCCGGGTACCACGCTGGCCTGGATCGCGACGATGCTGGCCATCAGCCTGTTGCTGGCCTGGCGCATCGGCGACGCCATCGCGCAATCGGTGCACGCGCTGACCGGACCGGCGGCCGCGCTGGGCCGCGGCGAGCCGCTCGACATCCCGCCGCTGGCGATCGCCGAGGCGGCGCAGGTGGCGCGCGCGCTCAAGCAGGTCGAGGGCGAGCTGCTGCAGTACCGCTCCAACCTGGAAGCGCTCGTGGCCGAACGCACCAACGAGCTGCAGCGCTCGAACGCCCTGCTCGGCACCGTCTACGCCAGCGCGCCGGTGGGACTGGCCTTCCTCGATCGCGAGCTGCGCATCGTGATGATCAACGACTACCTGGCGGCGGTGAACGCGATCCCCGCGGCCGCCCACATCGGCCGCACCTTGCCGGAACTGCTGGGCGCGCGCGGCGCCGCCATCGAGAAACCCTACCGCCAGGTGCTGGCCAGCGGGCGCCCGCTGATCGAGGTGGAGGACAGCGGCGCCTCGCCGGCCGATCCGGACGCGATGCGCCACTGGATCTGCAGCTACTACCCGGTGCACGGGCCGGACCGCGAACTGGTCGGCATCAACGCGGTGGTGCTCGACATCACCGAGCGCAAGCAGCAGGAACAACGCAACCGCGACAACGAGGTGCTGTTCCGCGCCCTGTTCGAGGGTTCCGGCGACGCCCACGTGCTGGTGGCCTACGGCGCCGGCTTCATCAGTGCCAACCAGGCCGCCGTCGACCTGTTCGGCTACGCCTCGGTCGAGGAGCTGCTGGCACAGTCGCCGGCCAGCGCGTCGCCCGAGTTCCAGCCGGACGGGCGCCGCTCCGACGAACTGTCGCACGGACGCATGCGCGATGCCCTCGACCGCGGCGGCTGCCGCTTCGATTGGGTGCACCGGCGCGCCGACGGCAGCCTGTTCCATGCCGACGTGCTGCTCAACAGCGTCGACATTGGCGGCAGGGGCATCGTCCAGGGCACGATCCGCGACATCACGGCGCGCGTCCAGACCCAGGCCGCGCTGGAAGCCTTCAGCGCGCGCCTGGAGGCGAGCGAGCGGCTGATCCGCATGGTGACCGACCACCTGCCGGCCCTGGTCGGCTACTGGGACGCCGACCTGCGCTGCCAGTTCGCCAACCGGCCCTACATCGACTGGCTCGGCCGCCCGGCCGATCAGGTGATCGGCCACACCGTGCGGGAATTGATGGACGACGAGCAGATGGCCCAGGTGCAGCCCTACCTGGACGGCGTGCTGCGCGGCGAGCGCCAGGCGTTCGAGCGGCGCCTGCGGCGGCGCGGCTCGGACCAGGTGATCTATGCATGGGGCAACTACATCCCCGACTTCGATGCCGACGGCCGCGTACGCGGCTTCTACATGCTGCACGCCGACGTCACCGAACTGAAAGGCACCCAGTCGCGCCTGGAAGATGCGCTGCGCGCGGCGCAGGCGGCCAGCAGCGCCAAGGGCCTGTTCCTGGCCAACATGAGCCACGAGATCCGCACCCCGATGAATGCCATCGTCGGCCTGGCGCGCCTGCTCGAGGAAGGAGAGCTCGGGCGGCGCGAGCGGGTCTACGTGGCGCGCATGCGGATGGCGGCCAGGTCGCTGCTGTCGATGCTGAACGACGTGCTCGACTACTCGAAGATCGAAGCCGACGAGCTCGAACTCGAGCAGACCGCGTTCCGCCTCGACGACGTGCTCGACAACATCGGCGTGCTGACCGCGACGGCCGCCTGGAACAAGGGCCTGGAACCGGTGTTCGCCGTCGCCCCCGGGGTGCCGGGTGCACTGGTAGGCGATCCGATGCGGCTCGAGCAGGTGCTGCTGAACCTGGTCGGCAATGCCGTCAAGTTCACCGAGCGCGGCGAAGTGGCGCTGTCGATCATGGCGGCGGGGCGCGACATGACGGACGGCGCGGCGCGCGTGCGGCTGGCATTCGCCGTGCGCGACACCGGCATCGGCATCGCCTCCGAACAGCAGCAGCGCATGTTCGACGCGTTTTCCCAGGCCGACAGCTCGACCAGCCGCAAGTACGGCGGCACCGGCCTCGGACTGGCGATCAGCCGCCGCCTGGTCGCCATGATGGGCGGCGAGCTCGAAGTCGACAGCCGCCCCGGCCACGGCACCACGTTCCGCTTCGCGGCCTGGTTCGGTGCGGACGGGCCGGAGACGGCCGGCTGCCCGGTCCCGGGGGATGCGCCGCCGGTGCTGGTGGCGGACGACAACGCCAGCAGCCGCGCGGCGCTGGCCGAGGCGCTGGGCGGCCAGGGCTGGCAGGTCGACTGCGCCGCCGGCGGCGCCGAGGCGCTGGCGCTGCTGCGGGCCGGCAAGCGCTACGAACTGGCCTTCATCGACAGCGCGATGGCCGACCTCGACGGCGCCTCGGTGATCGCGTTCGCGCGCGCCGGCCACGAGGGACCGCCGCCGCGCTGGATCCTGCTCGCCGCCGATCCGGAACGCGAACGCCTGGATGCGCTCGCCGCCGACCTGCGCGTCGACGCGATCCTGGGCAAGCCGTTCACGCCGCAGGCCCTGCGCGCCGTGCTGGACGAACTGCGCTGCGACGCCGCCGCACCGGCGCCGCAAGCGCCGCCGCGGCTG
>DAMAFT010000485.1:0-4045 GCA_031995805.1 Massilia sp. | reverse complement strand
CCGAGGCCGGGCGCATCACCGACGACATCGTGGCCGGCGAAACAGGACGCCTGCCGCGGCTGTGGGAACCGCGGCGCGACGCATCCGGCACGCGCGACGAGGTCGACCTCGAGGCGCTGCTGGGCGGCGAGGCGGCGGCGCAGCTCGATCCTTTCGACGCGCTGCAACTGCAGGCGGTGGTCGCGGTGTGCCGCCGCGCGGCCTCGCTGTCGGATGCGGGGCGCCGGCTGTTCGCCGTCTCGCGCCTGGCCAAGCGCCAGCCGAACGATGCCGACCGCCTGAAGAAATACCTGGCCAGGTTCGGGCTGGCGTGGGAGGCGCTCAAGCACTGAAGACGGAGGGCCGACGGCGTTTCCGCCGATTTTTGCGCTTCATTCCGCCGATCCTGCCGCCTGTCGCAATCCGCCGCCGCCGCATCCGGCGCCTGCCTATAGTGACACCAACAGCACATCACCGGAGAACACGCCATGAACAAGTTGCTCGGCACCACCCTGCTTGCCGCCACCCTCGCGCTGGCCTCGAATGCCGCCGCCGGCGCCGATAGCACCGTCCGCGAAAACCGCACCATCGACGCCAAGGTGTCGAAAGTCGTGCTGGGCGGTGTGGTGCAGCTGAACCTGCGCCAGGGTCCGCCGTCGCTGGTGATATCCGGCGACAGCCGCTACGTCTCCAGGATCCGCACGACGCAGAGCGGCGACACGCTGACGATCGATTTGGAAAGCAATAGCCGCATCAATAATCCGCGCGGCGAGCTGCGCGCCGACATGAGCGTGCCGAACTTGAAGGAATTCGTGTCGCAGGGCGTCGGCCAGAGCGAGGTGTCGGGCTTCAGCGGCGACCGGCTGGTGCTGGCGCTGGACGGCGCCGGCGCAGTGCGCTTCACCGGGCAGTACCGCGACGTCGATGCGCGCCTGGGCGGCGTCGGCGGACTGACGCTGAATCCGGGCCAGGCCGAGCGCGTCGAGCTGCACCTGGGCGGCGCCGGCCACATCACGGTGGCGGGCCAGACCAAGGTCTTGCGCGCCCACCTGGGCGGCGTCGGCGGCCTCGATGCCCAGCAATTGCGCGCGGATACGGTCGACCTCGACCTGAGCGGCATGGGCGGCGCCAGCGTGTATGCCAGGACCGCGGCCAACGTCAGCCTGAACGGGATGGGTTCGGCCACCGTGTACGGCAAGCCGGCGACGCGCAATGCGACGACCAGCGGCTTCGGGAAAGTCCGCTGGCAGTGAGTCGATGTCAACGTCCGCCCACCGGCGCGTGCCGGCGGCCGGACTGTCCGGTCAGCGAACCACCAGGTCGTTCTTGACCGACTTGACGCCCTTGACGCCGCGCGCCAGGTCGACGGCCTTCTGGGCGCTTTCGCGCGTGTCGACGAAGCCGCTCAGCTGGACGGTGCCCTTGAACGTCTCGACGTTGACCTGGGTGGCCTTGACGGTCGGGTCGCCGGCGAAGGCGGCCTTCACCTTGGTGGTGATGACGGCATCGTCCACGTATTCGCCGGTACCTTCGCGCGTCGCGGTCGGCGCGCACGCGGCGACCGACACCAGCAGCGTGGTCGCGATGACGGATTGAGCAATTGCGGACTGGAAACGACGAGTCAGTTGCATGGCGATTCTCCGGAATGTGTTGAAGTTTTTTTATTATGACCATTCTCGAGCAAGGCTGTCGCTCGCTACTGTTGTGAAAACGATACTGGCTTTTCGTCAGGGAGAACCGGCCGTACCGGCTACCCTGGGCTGGCCGGCGGGCACGGGCGGCGCGCTTTCGGCGATGCGCTGCGGCGCCAGGTCGCGGCCGAGCACCAGGCGCACATCGGCGCGCCCGGCCTGCGTCGCCACCGGCTCACTGGCGCCGAAGCGCTGGGCCAGGCGTTCGGCCACGCCGCGGAAGGCGGGCCGGTATTCGATGCGGGTCTGACGCACCGCAAAGCCTTTTTCGTTACTCAAGCGCACGACCTTCACTTCGGGATCGCGGATCCGGCTGGCCAGCAGGCGCGCCAGGCCCTGGCGGCCGTTGCCGTTGCTGATCTCGAGGCCGGCCACGGCACCTGCCGCGGCTACCGCCGGGACCGGCACCGCGGCTGCCACCGGGGCCACCGTGGCCGCCATGCGCGGATGCTGCGCCGGGGTGCGGCGCAGTTCGAGCAGACCGTTGCCCTTGTCGGCGATCTCGACGAACGCCCATTCCTGGTCGGGCCGGCGCACGCCGTCGAGCGCCTGGGCGATCGCCGCCGGACGCTCTCCCTTCACCATCGCGTAGTCGGCGCGCAGGTCGTGTTCGCGCAGGGCGCTGGCCTGGCGCAGCATCTGGCGCGCGCGCTCGTCCTGGCCGAGCTTTTGCAGCGCCTCGCCCAGGTATTGCCAGGCGCGCGCGTTCAGCGGGTCGAGCAGGCAGGCTTTTTCCAGGGCCGCCACGGCCTGCCCATCGTCGCCGTCGAGCAGGTAGGCATAGCCGAGGTTGCTGAACAGGAAGGCGACGGCCGGTCCCGGCGACAGCGTGGCGCCGCGCGTCAGGTCTTGCCAGATCGGGATCGCGCGGGAAAACTCGCGCCGCTCGGCATACGCGATCGCCAGCCCGTTGCGGGCGTTCACGTGACCGGGATCGGCCTGCAGCGCGGCCTGGTAGGCGGCCACCGCCTCGTCGTAGCGGCGCTCCAGGTGCAGGGCGCGGCCGCGCGCATGGCTGTCGTCGGCGCGCGGCAGCGGGCCCGCCATGCCGGCATCGGACGCAGCGGCACCGGCAGCCGGCGCATCGACGCGCGCGGGCGGCGCGGCGCATGCCAGCAGCAGCGCGCCGCACAGCAGGGACAGCGTGGTGGGCAGGATCCGGGAACGCTTGGTCGGGGTTCGCATGGCGGGTCTTTCGCAACGGTTGAACGGTGGACGCATCAACGGGGGCCGAACGCTTCGCCCATGGTGTGGGCGATCTGGATGCCGGCGGGGCCGAGCAGCACCATCAGCAGCGTGGGGAAGATGCAGAAGATCAGCGGGAACAGCAGCTTCAGGCCGATGCGCGCCGCCGCTTCCTCGGCGATCATGCGGCGCCTGGTGCGCAGGTTGTCCGAGTACACGCGCAGGGCGTCGCCGATGCTGGTGCCGAAGCGCTCGGACTGGATCAGCATCGCCACCAGCGAGTCGATGTCGTCGAGGCCGATGCGCATCGCGAAATTGCGCAGCGCCTTGTCGCGGCTGAAGCCGGCGCGCATCTCCATCAGTACCAGCTGGAATTCCTGCGCCAGCGTCTCGCTCTTGATGTGGATTTCGGCGGCCACCTTGACCAGGCCGCGCTCCAGGCTCAGGCCGGCCTCGACGCACACGGTCAGCAGGTCGAGCGCGTCGGGAATCGTCTCGAATATCTCGCGCTTGCGGCGCTGGATGGTGCGCGCCAGCAACGCGTTCGGCAGGTAGTAGCCGAACGCCCCCGCGAACAGGAGCACGAACAGCACCTGGCTGCTGCCGGGCGTTTTCGGGACCAGCGCCAGCACGACGCCGGCGGTGGCCGGGAACAGCAGCGCCAGGCCGCTCTTGGCGGCGAAGTACAGCGCCGGCGCCGACGGGTTGCGCCAGCCGGCGTTCATGAAGCGGGTGCGCAGCACCGACTTTTCCCAGCCCTCTTCCGGCACCGACAGGCGGCTCAACGGACGCGCGGCGCGTGCGACGCGCTCGACCCAGCCGGCGCCGTCCTGCACGCCGTCCGGCTTGCCCATGAAGCGCGCCAGGCGCGCGCGCAGCGCGCCGGGGGCGAACAGGATCATCGCCAGCCAGGCGAGGCCGCCGACGATCGCGAACACGATCAACAGGAACAGCAACTGTGCGGCGCTCATCGACGGCTCCTCAGACGCGGATGCGGATCGCCTGGCGCAGCCAGGCCACGCCCAGGACCAGCATCGCGAATGCCAGCCAGAGCAGCTTGATGCCGAACGGGTCGGTCCACAGGATGCGGATATAGGCCGGGTTCACCATCAGCATCATCCCGGCCACGATGAAGGGCAGCAGGCCCAGGATCCAGGCCGACATGCGGCCCTCGGCCGACAGCACGCGCA
>DAMAFT010000484.1:0-4056 GCA_031995805.1 Massilia sp. | reverse complement strand
CAACTAACGCGAAAAGCGCCAAAAAAAACGCCCCGGTAGCGGACTTTCGTCCGCCCCGGGGCGTCACACTTCTTGTTACAGCGGCATCGCTAGCGCTGCAGTGACATGGGTCAGAAGGTGTAATTCAGGCCCAGGTTGAAGAAGCGGCCGATGGCGCCTGCCTGGTGCAGCGATGCGTTGTACGCGGTCTGCACGGTCGAGTTGCCGTAGGTGTTCGGATCCAGCGGCGGCTGCTTGTCGAACAGGTTCAGGATCGAGCCGCGCAGGGTCAGGTTCTCGCTCAACTTGTACTGGATGTTCAGGTTGGTCGAGGTGAACGACGCGATGTGGCAGTAGTACTCCGGCTGGGTCGGGCCAGTGAAGTAGGCACGGCCGGTGATGTCGGCGGCCGCGGTGCGGCAGTCGGTCGCGCCGGCGGCCGGATCCAGTGCCGAGAAGCTGCTGGTGTAGTTCACCGTGGCGTTCACGTCCAGCGGGCCCTTGGCCCAGCCCAGGGTGAACTGGGCACGGTTCTTCGGCGAACCGGTCGCACCCGACACCACCGACGGGCCATTGGTGCCGGCCAGCTGGTAGGTCACGTCGGCGACGGTCTGCTCGTAGCTGATCGTGTGCGCCGCGCTGACGTTGGCGCGCAGCTGGCCCATGTCGCTCGGCAGGCGCCAGCGGTAGCCGATGTCCGCCTCGATGCCTTCGGTCTTGGTCGCGCCGGCATTGATGTACGGCGATTGGGCGAACAGGATCGGACCGGCGATCGGCGTGCCGACGACGGAGCCGCCGTTGCCATTCGACAGGTCGATCGGTGCCGCCGGGCCGCGCACGAAGGTCGGCTGGAAGCTCAGGTCGTTGCCGACGGCCGTCACGATCTGGTTCTTGACGTCGATCTTGTAGTAGTCGAGCGTGGCGTTCAGGCCCTTGACCGGTTCGACGACGATGCCCAGGGTATACGACTTCGACTTCTCCGGCGACAGGTTCTGGCTCGGACGCTGGACGTAGGTCGGGGTGATGTCGCAGGCGCCGGTGATCGGGGTGCCGGCCGGTGCCGTGGTGCCGGTCGGGCACAGGACCGGATCGCTCAGGCCGCTGGCCGAGAAGAACGAACCCGAGTTGCCCGTTTCCGCCGGATTCGGTGCGCGGAAGCCGCGTGCGAAGGTGCCGCGCAGCGCGAACTGCTGTACCGGCTGCCACTTGAAGCTCGCCGCCGGCGTGAACGAATTGCCGTAGGTGTCGAAGTGGTCATAGCGGCCCGAGACGTGCAGTTCCACGTTCTTGATCGGGGTTGCCTGCAGTTCGGCGAAGGCCGCGGTATTCGTCTCGGAGCCGATCACGAAGGCCGAAGTGCTGGCCACGGTGCCATTGGCCGTCAGCGACGCCGCCGGCGCGTTCCAGTCGCGCTTGTGCCAGTGCACGCCGGCCGCCATGGCCAGCGGGCCGGCGCCCAGCTGCATCAGTTCGCGCGAACCCACCGCATCGAAGTAGTTCAGCTTCGATTCCAGCGTGTTCGAATAACGCGGCGCCACCTGGTCCAGCAGGGCTTGCGAATTTCCGCCCAACACGTTCCAAGTACCGTTGTTGATCAGGCTATACAGGGCGGCGCGGTTGACGTTGCCACCGTAGTCGATGTCGGCCTTCGACTTGGTCAGGCCGCCGGCGATGTTCACGTCCCAGCCGTAGGCGCTGCCGTGCAGGTCGAGGGCGAAGCGGGTGGTGGTGGCGGTATTGTCCTGCGAGGCCGATGCCGGCACGCCCGGGATGTAGCCGTACAGGCGGGCATTCTGGCCAAACGGGTTGGTCAGGTTGGCGCCGACGGCCGCGCCAGGGGCGAACGTGGTGCTGCGCACCGCGCCGATGCCCGGCAGGACCACGCCGTTGTTGATGATGTTGTAGCCGGTGAAGCTGGTCGGATTGTAGACCGGACCCAAGCCACGGTTGCTGTGGTTGTCGCGCTTGAACATCGAACCCTTGAACGCCAGTTCCCAGTCGGCGTTCAGCTTCTTGGTCATGCCGATCAGCAGGTTCAGGTTTTCCGATTCAGGCTGGATGTTGCCGACGGTATCGGTCACGGAACACTGGCCGGCACGGTACTTGGTGAAGTTGCAGTTCGGATCCAGGAACTGGTAGTTGGCGGGGTTGTTGACGTTCGAGACGCCGGCCGGGTTGTTCGGGTTCGACGGGTTGTACAGGAACGGCGAGCTGGCGGCGGTCAGGTAGCCCAGGCGCGCGGTCGGCACGCCGAAGGTCAGGTCGTTGCCGCCGCGCGAACGCCAGTCCGGATTCGCCCACTGGAACTGGCTGCGGTCCGAGACCTTGATGGCGCCCTGGTGACGCCATTCGGCGGTGATGAAGGCGTTGTAGCCGTCGTTGTCGATGTCGCCGATGCCGGTGCTCAGGGAGGCGCGGTGCGTCGCGCCGCCGCCGTGCTGCGTATCGCCCGTCTCGGCCGCGAAGCGGGTGCCCTGGAAGTTCTTCTTCAGCTTGATGTTCACCACGCCGGCGACCGCGTCCGAACCGTACAGCGACGACGCGCCGCTCTTCAGGACTTCGATGCTCTCGATCGCATCGAACGGGATGTTGGAAACGTCGACGAAGGAGCGCTGCGAATCGTCGCCGATCGCGTACGGCGACATGCGGTGGCCGTCGATCAGGACCAGGGTCGAACCCACGGTCAGGCCGCGCAGCGAGACGCCGGAGGCGCCGTTGGCGAAGGCGCCGGAGAAGCCGGTGCCCAGGGTGCCGGAACCGTTGGCGGCCAGGTCGTTCAGCAGTTCGGCGACCGAGGTCTTGCCGCTGCGCTGGATGTCCTGCGCGGTCAGCACCTGCACCGGGGTCGGGGTTTCGGTGTCGGCGCGGCTGATCAGCGAACCGGTCACGACCACGCGCTGCGGGGCCGAGCTGGCACCAGCGGCCTCGGTCGTCTGCGCCATCGCCGGCATGGTTGCCACCAGCGCGCCGCTGGCGACCAGGGCTGAAATTGCCAACGGCATCGACTTCAATTTGAACATCATCAAAACTTCTCCTCTCGGATCTCTCAAAAGTGGTTTCTTTTGTTGCATTTGCCGCCTGCGCCAGCGCACTCGCCGGATAGGCTTCCTGTGACGGCAATGCGCGGGCCGGTCAGCCATCGACTGTGTTTCTACCGCTTCCTTTCTTGATGCTTTGAACTACACATAGCGCCGGTAGGACGAATGCTCTCAATTAACGTTGAATTTAAATCAAACGTTACTGATTTATTGATCAAACCATGGTGAATGGGAAATTGTCAACGAAACACACTTATCAAAATGCGTAGAAACAACACAATTTCCAAATGACATAACATGTGTACGCTATTGGTGCACACATGCACTTTATTTGGTGGAAATTGGCGCGATTTGCACTAAACCGGGACGATCCGAGAAGTCACTGGCTGGCATGGCAACCTAACCATGCATATCCTGAATATGTTACATACGGTTACAACTTGTCATCCAGATCCCTGAAAAGCCTGCTATTAAAATTGTCGGAAGCATGTTCATTCTTTTGGCACTGGCGTTCGCGCAGCCTGTGTCCCGCCCAAGACCCTGTGCTTACTACCACAAGCCGCGCCGCTCCTCGCCCGCTGCGTGCCGATCGCTTATACTTGCCGTTTGTCTCGACCGCCCGTACGGCCGGCCGGACCTTCGCGCAAAGCCAGCGCGCCTTCTCCCCCTATCTCACCATGCTGCGAATTAACGAACTCCGCCTTCCCCTCGACCATCCCGAACCAGCCCTGCGCGACGCCATCGTCGGCCGGCTGGGCATCGCCGCCGATGACCTGATCGACTTCACGGTCTTCAAGCGCAGCTACGACGCGCGCAAGCGCAGTGCCATCGTGCTGATCTACGCGCTCGACGTGCAGGTGCATGGCGAAGCGGCCGTGCTGGCGCGCCTGCGGGGCGATCCGCACGTCGGTCCGGCGCCGGATACCGGCTACAAGTTCGTCCCGGCCGCGCCGCCGGCGCCGGGCACGGCGCGTCCCGTCGTCGTCGGCATGGGCCCGTGCGGCCTGTTCGTGGCGCTGATCATGGCGCAGATGGGCCT
>DAMAFT010000483.1:0-4068 GCA_031995805.1 Massilia sp. | reverse complement strand
CGCGCCAGCAGGGTCTTGCCGGTACCCGGCGGGCCGACCATCAGCACGCCGCGCGGGATGCGGCCGCCCAGTTTCTGGAACTTGCTCGGGTCCTTCAGGAAGTCGACGATCTCGCCCACTTCTTCCTTCGCTTCGTCGCAACCGGCGACGTCGGCGAAGGTGACGGTATTGTTGGTTTCATCCATCATGCGCGCCTTCGACTTGCCGAAGGAGAAGGCGCCGCCCTTGCCGCCGCCCTGCATCTGGCGCATGAAGAACACCCACACGCCGATCAGGAGCAGCATCGGGAACCAGGAAATGAAGACCTGCTGCAGGAACGACGGCTCTTCCGGCGGCTTCACGTCGAAGCGCACGTTGTTGTCGCGCAGGTCGCCGATCAGGCCGCGGTCGAGCATGGTCGCGGTGGTGCGCACCTTGGTGTCGTCGGTACGGGTCGCGGTGATGCTCGACCCTTCGATCACGACGTCCTTGATCTTTTTCGCCTTGACATCATCGAGCAGCTCGGAATAAGCAATGGTCTTGCTGCCGCCCGCGGTGCTGTGGTTGTCGAACTGCTTGAACAGCATGAACAACAGCAGCGCGACCACCACCCAGATGGCGGATTTGGAAAACATATTATTCACGAAGACTCCTCTGATGCGGACGCATCTTTCCCATATTTTCAAAGGCGGATTTTACCCGCAATCGGCGGACAATACGACGCGCACGCCCGCTCCGGCATCTTTTAGTGCCTATACGACACTATAACGGTTTTTGTTCCGGCCCGTGCATGCCGCGCGCCGGGATCCGTGCCCATCGTGGCACGAAACCCACCGTTCTTCGCGCATGTGCGGTTCCTGGCGCAAATATCAAGGGCGGAATCGCCGTTGCCGGCAAATTTCAGCTGGCCGGATTCTTCAGACCACGTCCCAGCAGGAAGATTTCCGAGGATTTGTCGCGGCTGGCCTTGGGCTTGATTTGCTTGACGGTCTTGAACTCGGTGCGGAACTTTTCCAGGATCTGGGTGAACCCCATGTCCTTGAAGCATTTGACCAACAATGCGCCGCCCGGTTTGAGGTGCGATTGCGAAAACTCAATGGCCAGGTCGATCAGATCTTCCATGCGCGCGGCGTCGGCATGCGAGATGCCGGACAGGTTCGGCGCCATGTCGGACAGCACCAGGTCGGCCATGCGGCCTTCCAGCACGGCGGCCAGCTGGTCCAGCACTTCCTGCTCGCGGAAGTCGCCCTGGATGTAGTGCATGTCGGCGATCGGTTCCATCGGCAGGATGTCCAGGCCGATCATCGTGCCCTTGATGCCGCCCTCGTCGCCGCCGGCCAGCTTGCGCCGCGTGTACTGGCCCCAGCTGCCCGGGGTGCAGCCGAGGTCGACGATGACCTGGCCCGGCTTGATCAGCTTTTCGGCCTCGTCGATCTCTTTCAGCTTGTAGGCGGCACGCGCCCGGTAACCCTCTTTCTGTGCCAATTTGACATAGGGGTCGTTAATGTGGTCGTGCACCCAGTTTTTGTTGAATTTATTCTTGGCCATTGGCGTAAAATACTGCTTTTAATAGGTATCGCAAAAAAATATTATTATGATCAAACTCACCCCGGCCGAGCGTTCCGCCTTGCGCGCGGAAGCCCACGGACTCAATCCCGTCGTCATGATCGGCGAAGCCGGCCTGACCGAGGCCGTCATGAAAGAAGTCTCGTCCAGCCTCGATGCGCATGGCCTCATCAAGGTTCGCGTGTTCGGCGACGACCGCGAAGCGCGCATCGCCATGTACGAGCAGATCTGCGCCGAGCTCGAGGCCGCGCCCGTGCAGCACATCGGCAAGCTGCTGGTGCTGTACCGCCCCAAGAAGGACGAGGTCAAGGAACGCACCGCCAGGGCCGGCAAGGGCCTGCGCGAAGTCACCATCGTCAAGCCCAGCCCCAGCGGCACCAAGAAGCCGACGGTCACCAAGGTCTTGCTCAAAGGCAACGAGCGCGTGACCCAGGGCGGCAACATCAAGCGCGCCAAGGCGCGCCAGACCAGCAGCAAGAAGACCGCGCTGAAATAAGCCGCGCCTTCCAAAAAATTAACCGGGGCCGCTGCCCCGGTTTTTTTTCGCCGTCGCGGTGGACGGACACCGGGCGCTGCTCACTAGCGACTCTTCACCACCAGGATCGCACCCAGCACGCTCTCGACCAGGTAGCACACCTGCGACACCCCATGCAGCGCGGCGAACGTCCCCCACTGCGGCGACGCGCGCACGCCGTTCGGCCCGGCCGCCTCGCGGATCGCCGCCATCACCGGCTGCAATCCCAGGTAGACGATCATGCTGCAGGCCAGCATGCCGGCCACGCACCAGAGTACCCAGCGCTTGCGCCCGACATCGAGGTCGTGCGAGCGCAGCGCCAGGCCGATCAGCAGCACGGCCACGCCCAGCGACAGCCAGGCCTCGCGCGTGAGCATGGTGCCGACCACGCTGCCGGCCAGCGTGCTGTCGAGCACGGCGAAGGCACTCGGCGCGGCCAGGTAGCTGACGCCCCAGACGCTGCCGGCCCACAGGGCGGCGAGCAGCAGGCGGGCATTGGCGACGAATCTCACGCGCGCCGCCGCGTCAGATGTAACGGACGTCGAAGATCTCGTATTCGCGCACACCCGACGGCGCCTTGACGTCGACCACGTCGCCGGCGTACTTGCCGATCAGGGCGCGGGCGATCGGCGAAGTGATCGAGATCTTCAGCTGCTTCAGGTCGGCTTCGTCCTCGCCGACGATCTGGTAGGTCACCTTGTTGCCGGTTTCCAGGTCTTCCAGGTCGACGGTGGCGCCGAACACGATGCGCCCTTCGGCATCGACCATCGACGGATCGATGATCTGGGCGGTCGACAGCTTGGCTTCCAGTTCGGCGATACGGCCTTCCACGAACGCCTGGCGCTCCTTGGCGGCATCGTATTCGGCATTCTCGGACAGGTCGCCGTGCGAACGCGCTTCGGCAATGGCATCGATCACCTTGCGGCGCTCCTGCGTCTTGAGCTGGTGCAGCTCTGCCTTCAGGAGTTCGGCGCCATGTCGGGTCAAAGGAGTGTTCATAGGTCTCTGCTCTATTCAAGTGCAATACGGCGTGCACGACAAAAAAAGTGAAAACCACAGAGCCGCACGACCGAAGCCGCGCGAACTCTGTGGTTCAAGGTACTGCTGTGGACCTTAGTTTAAGGTTTTATGCAGCCCTTGTAAATCGTACACGTTCAGTTCGTCCAGGTGGCGCATGCCCTGCACCGCCGCTTCCGCGCCGGCGATCGTCGTGTAGGTCACGACGCGCGCCTGCAGCGCCGAGGTACGGATGGTGCGCGAGTCCGCGATCGCGTTGCGCTTTTCCTCGACCGTATTGACGACCATCGCGATCTCGTGGTTCTTGATCATGTCGACGACGTGCGGACGGCCTTCGACCACCTTGTTGACCGGCGATACCGGGATGCCGGCGGCGGCGATCACGGCCGCGGTGCCCTTGGTCGCGACCAGCTTGAAGCCCAGGTCGACCAGTTCGCGCGCCAGCTTGACGGTGCGCGGCTTGTCCGAGCCCTTCACCGACAGGAACACGTTGCCGGACGTCGGCAGCGTGATGCTGGCGGCCAGCTGCGACTTGACGAAGGCTTCGCCGAAGGTCATGCCCACGCCCATCACTTCGCCGGTCGATTTCATTTCCGGGCCGAGGATGGTGTCGACGCCCGGGAACTTCACGAACGGGAACACGGCTTCCTTGACGCTGTAGAACGGCGGAATCACCTCCTTGGTGATGCCTTGCTGGGCCAGGGTCTGGCCGACCATGCAGCGCGCGGCGATCTTGGCCAGCTGCAGGCCGGTCGCCTTCGACACGAACGGCACGGTGCGCGAGGCGCGCGGGTTCACTTCCAGCACGTACACCGTATCCACGGTCTTGCCGTCGACTTCCGATTGCTGGATCGCGAACTGCACGTTCATCAGGCCGACCACGTTCAAGCCTTTCGCCATCAGCGAGGTCTGGCGCTTCAGCTCGTCGATGGTGGCCTGCGACAGCGAGTACGGCGGCAGCGAGCAGGCCGAGTCGCCCGAGTGCACGCCGG
>DAMAFT010000482.1:0-4077 GCA_031995805.1 Massilia sp. | reverse complement strand
TCGACGGCCAGGGCAACTTCGGTTCGATCGACGGCGACAGCGCCGCGGCGATGCGCTACACCGAGTGCCGCCTCGACAAGATCTCGAACGAACTGCTGGCCGACATCGACAAGGACACCGTCGACTACCAGCCGAACTACGACGGCAAGGAAAAGGAACCGACGGTCCTGCCGACCCGCATTCCGAACCTGCTGATCAACGGCTCGTCCGGCATCGCGGTCGGCATGGCCACCAACATCCCGCCGCACAACCTGTCGGAAGTGGTCAACGGCGCGCTGCACGTGCTGCGCAACCCGGACTGCACGATCGACGAGCTGATCGAGCTGATCCCGGCGCCGGACTTCCCGACCGCCGGCATCATCTACGGCGTCTCGGGCGTGCGCGACGGTTACCGCACCGGCCGTGGCCGCGTGGTGATGCGCGCCAAGACCCACTTCGAGGAAGTGGGCCGCGACGGCAGCCGCACCGCGATCATCATCGACGAGCTGCCGTATCAGGTAAACAAGAAATCGCTGCTCGAGCGCATCGCCGAGAACGTGCGCGACAAGAAGCTCGAAGGCATTTCCGACATCCGCGACGAGTCCGACAAATCGGGCATGCGCGTGGTGATCGAACTCAAGCGCGGTGAAGTGCCTGAAGTCGTGCTGAATAATCTGTACAAGCAGACCCAGCTGCAAGACACCTTCGGCATGAATATGGTGGCGCTGGTCAATGGCCAGCCGAAGCTGCTGAACCTCAAGCAGATGCTCGAGTGCTTCCTGTCGCACCGCCGCGAAGTGGTCACCCGCCGCACCGTGTTCGAGCTGCGCAAGGCGCGCGACCGCGGCCACATGCTCGAAGGCCTGGCCGTCGCGCTGGCGAACATCGACGACTTCATCGCCATCATCAAGGCCGCGCCGACCCCGCCGGTCGCCAAGGTCGAGCTGATGGACCGCGCCTGGGATTCGTCCCTGGTGCGCGAAATGCTCAATCGTACCGAACTGGGCGAGTCGGGCGGCATCGCGGCCTTCCGTCCCGAGCACCTGCCGAAGCACTACGGCATGCAGCAGAACGGCCTGTACAAGCTGTCGGACGAGCAGGCGCAAGAGATCCTGCAGATGCGCCTCCAGCGCCTGACCGGCCTGGAGCAGGACAAGATCGTCAACGAGTACAAGGAAGTGATGGCCCACATCGCCGACCTGCTCGACATCCTGGCCAAGCCGGAGCGCGTCACCACGATCATCGTCGACGAGATGACCGCCATCAAGGCCGAGTACGCCGACAATGGCAAGGACACCCGCCGTTCGACCATCGAGCACAACGCCAGCGACCTCGAGACCGAAGACCTGATCACCCCGCAGGACATGGTGGTGACCCTGTCGCACGCCGGCTACATGAAGGCGCAGCCGATCTCCGAATACCGCGCCCAGAAGCGCGGCGGCCGCGGCAAGCAGGCGACGGCGACCAAGGACGAAGACTGGATCGACCAGCTGTTCATCGCCAATACCCACGACTACATGCTGTGCTTCAGCAACCGCGGCCGCATGTACTGGCTGAAGGTGTGGGAAGTGCCGCAGGGTTCGCGCAACTCGCGCGGCAAGCCGATCGTCAACATGTTCCCGCTGCAGGACGGCGAGAAGATCACCGTGATCCTGCCGCTGTCGGGCGAGAACTCGAGCTTCCCGGAAGACCACTACGTGTTCATGTCGACCAGCCTCGGCACGGTCAAGAAGACCCCGCTGAAGGACTTCAGCAACCCGCGCAAGGCCGGCATCATCGCCGTCGACCTGGACGACGGCGACTTCCTGATCGGCGCGGCGCTGACCGACGGCCAGCACGACGTCATGCTGTTCTCCGACGCCGGCAAGGCCGTGCGCTTCGACGAGAACGACGTGCGCCCGATGGGCCGCACGGCGCGCGGCGTGCGCGGCATGAACCTGGACGAAGGCCAGAACGTGATCGCGCTGCTGGTGGCCGAGAGCGAGAAGCAGTCGGTCCTCACCGCGACCGAGAACGGCTTCGGCAAGCGCACCCCGATCGCGGAATACACCCGCCACGGCCGCGGCACCAAGGGCATGATCGCGATCCAGACCACCGAGCGCAACGGCAAGGTGGTTGCCGCCACGCTGGTCGAGGAAACCGACGAGATCATGCTGATCACGACCGGCGGCGTGCTGATCCGCACCCGCGTGGCCGAGATCCGCGAGATGGGCCGCGCCACCCAGGGCGTGACGCTGATCGCGGTCGAGAACGGCACCAGGCTGTCCGGCCTGCAGCGCGTGGTCGAGACCGACCTCGAGGAACCGGAGCTGGAGCAGGCGCCGGAATAAGCCGGCCTGCCGGTCTTCGCAAAGCCGCGGAGCGCGCCAGCGCCCGCGGCTTTTTTCATGTCCGCGGCCCTGCGAATATTCGGCCTGCATGGCCGCCGGATGCCGCCACATGCAGCTCGAAGAGGATTTTTTGCAAGTTTCGTGCGAAAATCGGGTTCCCCCGCATTGCCTCCTCAAGGAATTTCGTGAAGAAACGTCTCGTCGCCATCGCCTCCGTCATCCTCGTCTCGTGCGCGCCGCCTGCCGCGTTTGCCGCGCCGGTTGTCGTGCCGGTTGCAGCGCCGGCCCTCGACCCCGCCGTCGTGGCGGCGACCAGGGAGATGCTGGCGGCGATGAAGATGCGCGACGTGATGACGGCGTCGCTGCGCCAGGCCGAGCAGCAGATGCCGTTCCAGATGCAGGCGTCGCTGCTGGGCGCCATCGATGGCGACACCCGGATGAATGCCGAAGAAAAGGCCGAGGCGCGCGCGCGCGTCAAGGCGTCGCTGCCGCGGCTCGTCGACCAGATGCGTACGCTGTTTGCCGACCCGACGCTGGTCGACGCCATGGTGGGCGAGATGGTGCCGCTGTATGCCGGCACCTACACGCTGGGCGAGGTGCGCCAGCTGGCGGCCTTCTACGCGTCGCCGCTGGGCCAGAAGATGCTGGCGAACATGCCCAAGCTGATGCAGCAGACCATGGAGATCAGCAACCGCGTGATGATGCCGCGGATCCAGAAGATCATGGCCGATGTGCCGGCCGCGGCGGGGCAGCCATGAGCCGCGTCTTCAACTTCTCCGCCGGTCCCGCGGTCCTGCCCAGGGAAGTCCTGCAGCAGGCCGCCGACGAGATGCTCGACTGGCACGGCAGCGGCATGTCGGTCATGGAGATGAGCCACCGCGGCCCCGAATTCATCGCCATCCACCGCCAGGCCGAAGCCGACCTGCGCGAGCTGCTGGACGTGCCGGCCAACTACAAGGTGCTGTTCATGCAGGGCGGCGGCCTCGGGCAGAATGCCATCGTCCCGCTCAACCTGCTCGGCCGGAAACCCCAGCCGGCGACCATCGACTTCGTCCACACCGGCTCCTGGTCGGGCAAGTCGATCCAGGAAGCGCGGCGCTACGCCAGCGTCAACGTGGCGGCGTCGAGCGAGGCGGAGGGTTTCGCCGGCGTGCCGCCGCAAGAGGACTGGAAGCTGACGCCCGGCGCGGCCTACCTGCACGTGTGCACCAACGAGACCATCGACGGCGTCGAGTTCGACTTCGTGCCGACCGTGCAGGGCGACGACGTGCCGCTGGTGGCCGACATGTCCTCGCACATCCTGTCGCGCAGAATCGACGTGGCGAAGTACGGCGTGATCTTCGCCGGCGCGCAAAAGAACATCGGCCCGGCCGGCCTGACGTTGGCGCTGGTGCGCGACGACCTGCTCGACGATGCGCTGCCGATCTGCCCCGGCGTGTTCAACTGGCGCGCCGTGGCCGACGCCGACTCGATGCTGAACACCCCGCCGACCTACGCGATCTACATCGCCGGCCTGGTGTTCGCGCACCTGAAAAAATTGGGCGGCGTGGCCGAGATGGAGCGCCGCAACATCGAAAAGGCGCGCCTGCTGTACGCCGCGCTGGATGCCGACGATTTCTACCGGAATCGCGTGGCGCCCGCCTATCGTTCGCGCATGAACGTACCGTTCTACCTGCGCGACGAATCCCTGAACGACCGATTCCTGGCCGGCGCCAGGGCGCGCGGGCTGCTGCAGCTGAAGGGCCACAAGTCCGTCGGCGGCATGCGG
>DAMAFT010000481.1:0-4079 GCA_031995805.1 Massilia sp. | reverse complement strand
GGCGGGCTCCAGCGGCGTGTCCTGGCCGCTGGCGCGGTCGCGGTGCCAGAAGCCGCCGTCGCGATGGAACAGCAGCGGCAGGCCGGCCGCGCGCGGCAGGGCGCCGTGCAGGCGCGCGCCGGGCGTGGGCGTGGCTTCCTGGTCGGCCGGCGCGACGCCGGGGGCCAGCAGCATGAAGGACTCGGCCGCGCCGCCGGCGTCGACGCGGTGCAGCACCAGCGCATGCGCCAGCAGCGCGCTGACCACCAGCGTCACCACGCCGCGGATGCTGGCCGTGAGTTCGATGCGCATGCCCAGCCGCAGCGGCACCGGCACGTGCTTGCCGGGCCAGGCGCCATCCAGCAGCAGGCCGTAGCGCGACACGTCCTCGATCTCGAAGCCGGCCTGGCCGTTCGCCTGCGCGACGGCGCGGATCACGGCATGGCGCCCGGACAGGCGGCGCGTCAGGCCGTCGCGCCGCGGGCCGTGTTCGTCGTGGTGCTGCAACAGCAGGTCGGCCTCGGCGCCGGCCGTCTCGAAGCGGCCCAGCACGCATTCGTCGAGCGCGAACAGGCGCATGTGACGCTGGGCGCCGGCGTCCGGCTCCGCATGCACCAGGCAGGCCGTCGATGCCGGCGCCGGATGGGCGCGGGCGTCCGGCAGGTCGATCTCGATCAGGTCCTCGTCCCAGGCCAGCGTCGGCAGGCCGACCGCGATGCGCCCGCCGCTGCCGGCCGCGTGCGCCGCGTCGAAGTGCAGCTGGGCGATGGCGGCGTTGCGCGCGCGGATGTCGATGTCCATCGGACCGCCCGCGTCCAGCCCGTGCAGGCGCGCGATCGAACCGTCGTCGGCGCTGATACGCACGTTCTTGTGGGTCGACAGGAAAGTCTGGTGGATTTCGCCCAGCGAGGCGTCGGCGCGCGGCACCAGCAGCACCAGCGTCGCCACCCAGGTGCGCGCCGGGCCGGCGGCGGGCGCGCTGCCGGCCGCGCCATGGGCGTGCAGTTCGACGTCGATGCGGTACTGGCCGTGCTCGCGCCCGCGCGAGGAAAAGTCGACGAACAGCGGCCGCCAGTCGCCGCGCAGGCTGCGCACCAGTTGCTGGCGCGCGCCGCCGGCCGGCAGCAGGTCGGATTGCAGCAGCAGCGTCAACCGGGACGGCGCGTCGGCCGGCATGCCGCGCAATTCCAGCTTGAGCGCATGGCGGCCGCCGGCCGCGCGCGGGTCGAAGCCGCTGACGTGCAGGTGGGGACGCGCGGCCACCGGCGCCTGGGAAGGCAGCCCGTGCCCGGTGCGCGGGCGGATCGCATCGGGGCTGTCGCGGCCGGCGCGCAGGCGCGCCAGCATCTCGAAGCTGGAACCCAGTGCTGGCACTGTCCCGGAGGTGGCGGCCGCCTGCGCCTGCGGCTGCGGATGGCCGTGCGCGCACGCGCTCGCGCCGGGTTCGACCCAGACGGTGCAATGCGGGTGGGCAGGGCTGCTGCAGCGTTTCATGTCGTGGCGATCGGTAGCGATGCGGATAGCGGTGCTGGTGGCGATGCGGGCGGCGATGCCGGTAACGATTCCAGGCCCAGCTTACGCGATTGTAACGCAGCGTGGCGCGCGATATTCAATATTCGGCAATACTTTTTTCTCGAATGCATTATTTCGCAACGACCCTCATGCGATCGGCAACACCGTTTCGTCGTGCGCATCCGCGTCCGCCGCCGCGCCGGGCACGCGCAGCAGGATGGCGGTGACGTTGTCGGGATGGAAAAAGGCGGCCGGATGGGCATCGTAGGCGTCCAGCAGCGCGCCCAGCAGCGTGGCGGCGTCGGCGCCATCGGCGGCGCCGAGCAACTGCGGCCACTGGGCGGCCCAGCCGTACGGGTCGGAGCACGACCACAGGCCGTCGGTCGCCAGCAGGTAGGTCGCGCCGGGCTGCAGTTCCAGCGCGCGCCGGTCCGCCAGGTGGCCGAGCCAGGGCGGCAGCCGGTCCGCGGACAGCGCGAACAGCGGATCGGCCAGGCGCGCGGGATCGGCGAAGGCGTTGCCGAGGATGAAAGCCTGGGACAGTTGCGGACGGTGCTCGCCGTGCACCTGCGTCCACCACGCGGCCTCGTCCAGCATGCCGCCCAGCGCGCAGGCGGTGGCGGGGACGTGGTCGACCGTCAGCGGGGTGACGCGCGCGCGGGTGATCTCGTACAGGCGCGAATCGCCCACGTGGTACAGCAGCGGGGCCGCGCCGGGCGGGCATTCCAGCATGGTCAGCGTGGTGCCGGGGCGCGGCCCGGCGCCGCCCGCGATGGCGTCGATGGCGTCGAACTTGCGCTGCAGGCCGGCGTGCAGCGCGTCGAGGGCCTGCGCCAGCGCGGCGCCGTCGCGGCAGGGCGGCAGCGCGAGCAGGCCGGCCGCTACCGCCTCGGCGGCCTCGCGGCCGTGGCCGTGGCCGCCCATCCCGTCCAGCACGGCCAGGCGCGCATGGCCGGCCGGCCATCCGGCCAGCCGGCAGCGCTGCAGGCGCTGGCCGGCGAGGCGGGTGGCCATGCCGGCGCCGTCGACCAGCACGAGATTGTCCTGGTTTTCCTCGCGCAGGCGCGGGCCGGCGCCGCGCCGCGAGCACGCGGCCACGTCGAACGGGCCGATACGCTGGCGGAAGGGGATGGCCGGATCGGCCGGATCGGGTAGGGTGTGCGGGGCGGCGGTGGACATGGCGTTACTCTAACCGCAAATGACAGGATGCCAAGCGACGATTAGACGGGCGAATCCCGTGCTATCGTGACGGACCAGCTTCCACGGTCCATCCCATGCAGATCCGCCTCGTCCGCCCCGCCGACCTTCCCGCCTGCGCCGCGCTGCTGCGCCGCTGCGCCGAGGAATCGATCCTGCACGAATCCAGCACCGAGGATGCCGCGGCCTTCCTGGCCGAGCACGACGAGGCCGGCCTGCGCCGCAACCTCGACGCCGGCTTCGTCTACCACGTGGCGGTGGCCTATGGCGAGGTGACCGGATTCATCGGCCTGCGCGGGCACAGCCACGTGTTCCACCTGTTCGTCGACCGGCGCCGCCGGCGCCAGGGGGTCGCGCGGCGGCTGTGGGAAGCGGCGCGCGCGGCGGCGCTGGCGGCCGATGGCGGCCATGCGGGCGTGTTCACGGTCAACGCCTCGAATGCGGCGGTGCCGTTCTACGCCGCCCTCGGCTTCGAGCGCACGGCGCCGATGCAGGTGGCGCGCGTGCTGTACAACCCGATGCGCCTCGGCTCAGCGAGCGCGCCCTTCGTCGGCGCGCCGTAGCCACAGGCTGCTGGCCCAGCCGTCGACGTCCCGGCCGTCGACGCGGGCCCGCACGCGCCACCAGTCCTGGCGCGCCTCGCCGGTCGCCGTCACCCGCGTGCCGGGCGCCAGCACGCGCAGGCGGCGCGCGCCGGTGCCGGTGCCGTCGCGCAGGTTCAGTTCGTCGACGACGCGGTAGGCGGCGCCGGCGGCGGGGGACGGGGGGGCCGGTTGCGCCGCCTGCGCCTGCAGCAGCGGCGCGGCGGGAGCGACCGGGGGCCGTCCGGCCAGCGCGCCGAACAGGGCGCCCAGGCCCAGCGTGCCGGTGGCGACGACGGCCAGCGCGCGCAGGTTGGCACGGCGCCACCAGGCGCGCGGCGTCAGCCAGGCGGCCAGCGCCAGCGTCAGCGCCAGCGCCGCGGCCCAGGGCAGGGCGGCCAGGGCGACGTCCTGCCAGGCCTTCATGCGTCGAAGCGCAGCACGTAGTGGCCGGCGACGAGGTGGTGGCCGGCCGGCAGGCGGTACGGCTGCTCGGGCGTCGCTTCGCCGATCGCGGCCACGAAGCCGAGCTTGTCGTCGAGGTGGTACAGCGCCTGCGTGGCGGACAGCCGGGCGATGCGCCAGCCGTCGGCATCGGCCTCGAAGCTGAAGGCGCTGCGCGACAGGCCGAGGCGGTCGGCGCTGGACCCAGCGTCGGCGCCGCCGTTCAGGAAGCGCGGCGAGTCCAGCACGCGCAGCGCGGCCAGCATCGGCGCGCCGCGTCCGAACGCGAAGCGCACGCCGGGGGCAACCGGCAGCGCCGGCGGCTGGGGCAGGCGCAGCAGGGCGGCGTAGCGGTCGGCCAGCGCC
>DAMAFT010000480.1:0-4080 GCA_031995805.1 Massilia sp. | reverse complement strand
TGCCGTTGCGCACCTTGATCACCTGCTTGACCTTGTCGCCGCCGATCTTCTCGATCTTGCCTTCATCCAGGAAGCGGATGTCGACCTTGCGCTTGGTCAGTTTATTCAACAGGACGTCGCGCACCTGGCCGATCTGGAAGTCGGAATCGCCGAACAGGGTGATCTCGCGCTCCTTCTGCTCGACCTTGGCCGAGCTGCCCTTGAAGTCGAAGCGGGTTTCGATTTCCTTGCCGCTCTGGTCGACGGCGTTCCTGACTTCGATCATGTCTGCTTCGCAGACCACATCAAACGATGGCATCTTGTTTTCCTTTGTTTGCAATACGGGATGGCGATATTTTAACGGACGCGCCGCCCGGCCGGGCATTCGTCCATTCCGACTATAATCGGAGGAAACTTCCCATCCCCGCCATGCCAGCCCACCTGCCTCTCGACCACGATGTCCAGCTCCAGCCTTTCAACACCTTCGGCATCGCCGCGCGCGCGCGCGACTACCTGCGGGTGACCGACCCGGCGCAGCTGGCGCAGGTGGCGGCCGACCCGGCGCTGGCCGGGCGCGCGCGCCTGGTGCTGGGCGGCGGCAGCAACCTGCTGCTGGCCGGCGAACATGTCGATGCGCTGGTGCTGCACATGGCGCTGGCGGGCCGCGAGATCGCGGGAGAAACGGCCGATGCCGTCCTCGTGCGCGCCCGCGCCGGCGAGAACTGGCACGGCTTCGTCGAATGGACGCTGGCGCAGGGCCTGGGCGGCCTGGAGAACATGGCCCTGATCCCGGGCACGGTGGGCGCCGCGCCGATCCAGAACATCGGCGCCTACGGGGCCGAGGTCAAGGATCGTTTCCATTCCCTGACGGCCTTCGACTTCGCCACCGCGACCACGCGCACGATGACGGCCGCCGACTGCCGCTTCGGCTACCGCGACAGCGTGTTCAAGCATCCGCAAGGCGCGCAACTGGTGGTGCTGGACGTCACCTTCGCGCTGCCGCGCGCCTGGGCGCCGAACCTGCGCTACGCCGAATTGGCCAACGAGCTGGCCAATGGGCTGGCCAGTGCCGTGGCGGGCAACGACGCACCCACGCCGCGCGCGGTGGCGGACGCCGTGGTCGCGATCCGCCGGCGCAAGCTGCCCGATCCGGCCGAGATCGGCAATGCCGGCAGCTTCTTCAAGAATCCGGTGGTATCGGCCGCGCACTGCGCGCGCCTGCTGCAGGCCTGGCCCGACCTGGTGCACCACGTCCAGCCCGACGGCTCCGAAAAGCTGGCGGCCGGCTGGCTGATCGACCGCTGCGGCTGGAAGGGCAGGAGCCTGGGCCGCGCCGGCGTCTATCCGAAGCAGGCGCTGGTGCTGGTCAACCTCGGCGGCGCCACCGGCGCCGAGGTGCGGGCGCTGGCGCGCGCGATCCAGGACGACGTGCGCGCGCGCTTCGGCGTGGAGCTGGAGCCGGAGCCGGTGCTGGCCTGACGCGAACACGGCCCATGCAGCGTTTTTTGCGGTCCGTCGCAAAAACGTATCCGCCCGGGAAGCCGTTCCCTACAATGGATTCACTTTCAATCCACCGGGAACGACCATGCCCAGAATCGCTTTCACCCGCCCCCTCGCCCTCGTCCTCGCGTTCTCCCTCGCCGGCCTCGGCGCCGGCATCGCGCACGCCGCCGAGCAGGCGCGCACCGTGCCGCCGTTCACCGCGGTCAGCGTGCAGGGACCGTTCAACGTCATCGTCGAAGCGGGCAAGGTACAGTCGCTGGTCGTGCGCGGCAACGACAAGTTCGTGAACGGGGTGACCAGCGACGTCGTGGACGGGGAGCTGGTGGTGCGCATGCGCGACAAGAACACCAGCACGCTGCATGGCGACCAGCACGTCGTCGTCACGGTGCCGCAACTGCGCGCCTTCAAGGCCGAGGGTGCCGGCGAGATCCGGCTGAACAACATCCGCGGCGAGCGCTTCGACGTGAACTACCGCGGCGCCGGCGAACTGCGCATCGCCGGCGAGGTCAAGGCCTTCAGGATCCGCGCCGAGGGCGTCGGCGTGGTCGACACCAAGGACCTGATCGCCGACGACGTCGACATCCGCTTCCAGGGCGTGGGCCAGGCGCGCGTGTATGCGAAGAACCGGCTCGACGCGCAGGTCGAGGGAATGGGCAACCTGACCTATTTCGGCCGGCCGCGCATCGTCAACAATTCGGCCTCGGGGCTGGGCTCGGTGCGCCAGGGCGACCGCTGAGCGCGACGGCCCTGCCGCCGGCGGCAGGATGTCAGCCGGGCAGGCTCTCGCCCCTGATCGTCGCCTGCACCCGGTTGCGCCCGCCCCGCTTGGCCGCGTACAGCGCCGAGTCGGCGGCCTCGATCAGCTCTTCCAGCGAGCGGTTCTCGCCGGGCACCGTGCAGGCCACGCCGATCGACATGGTGACCACGCCGCATTCGGCGCGCGGGTGCGGCAGCACCAGCCGTTCCAGCTCGGCGCGGCAGGCCTCGGCCAGCGCCAGGGCGCCGTCCATGTCGGTTTCCGGCAGCAGCAGGGCGAATTCCTCGCCGCCGTAGCGTGCCGCCAGGTCGGCCGGGCGCTTGAGCTGGTTGGTCAGCACGGCGGCCGTCTTCTTGAGGCACAGGTCGCCGGCCGGATGGCCGAAGTAATCGTTGTAGAGCTTGAAGCTGTCGACGTCGCACAGCAGCAGCGACAGCGGCATGCCGTGGCGCCGGCCGCGCTGCCATTCGTAGCGCGCGGCCTCGTCGAAGCGGCGGCGGTTGGCGATGCCGGTCAGGCCGTCGAGCGCGGCCAGCTTCTGCAATTCCTCGTTGGCGTGCGCCAGCGCTTCCTGGCTCGCGTGCAGCGAGCGGTAGGCCGCGTCGCGTTGCAGGCCACTGATGTACCCGGCCGAGTGGTGGCGGATGCGCGCCACCAGTTCCAGGCGGTCGGGCAGCTTGACCAGGTAGTCGTTGGCGCCGACCGCGAAGCCGTGCGCCTTCAGGCTCGGCTCGTCCTTGGCCGACAGCACGATCACCGGCACGTCGCGCAAGGCTTCCTCGGCGCGGTAGGCGCGGATCATCTCGAAGCCGTCGGCGTCCGGCATCACCAGGTCCTGCAGGATCACGGTCGGGCGCTGCGCCAGCGCGGCCGCGACGGCCGCGCCCGGGTCGGTGACGGCGTGGAAGGCGATGTCGGGATCGCCTGCGAGCATGCGCCGCACGGCTTCGACGATGATGCGCTGGTCGTCGACCAGCAGCACGCGCATCTGGTCGTCGGTTTGCTCCAAGGTGTCGGGTACGCTTTGACGGGTTTCAGGCATCGGGAATTCGATAAAAGCAAAAAAAAGCCGGCGGAATCATGGCGAATCAACCATTTTACCCAACAACGCGACCGAAATGTCATCCAGCGGCAAGATCCTGGCCGCGGCGCCCACCTGCGCCGCCGCGCGCGGCATGCCGTACACGGCGCTGCTGGCCTCGTCCTGGGCGATGGTGGCGTGGCCGGCGCGGCGCATGGCCAGCAGCCCGTCGGCGCCGTCGCGGCCCATGCCGGTAAGCAGGACGCCGGTCGCGCTGCGCTGCCAGTGGCGCGCCACCGAATGGAAGAACACGTCGATCGACGGGCGGTAGATCTCGTCGCGCGGGTGCTCGTCGTAGCACAGCTTGCGGTCGGGCGCGAGGCGCAGGTGGTCGTCGGTGGCGGCCACCTGCACGACGCCGCCCTCGAGCGTGTCGCCGTGGGCGATCGCGCGCACCGGCAGGCGGCACTGCTCGCCCAGCCAGCGCGCCAGGTGCACGGCGAAGGCGGGGTCGATGTGCTGCACGATCACGGCCGCCGTGTCGGCCGGCGGCTTCCAGCGTTCCAGCAGGCGCGCCAGCGCCACCGGGCCGCCGGTCGACGCGCCGATCGCCACCAGGTGCTTGACCACGGCGCCGGTGCTGGCCGGCGCGCCCGGCGTGCCCGGCGCGGGCACGCCTTTGCCGATCAGCTTGCCGATCGTGCGGATCTTGGCCAGCAGCGCCCCGTCGCCGCCCTGGCCCAGCAGCACCGGCGTGGCGGTGACGTCGAGGGCGCCGGCGCCGAGCGCGCGGAACACCATGTTGACGTTGTCCTGCGGG
>DAMAFT010000479.1:0-4088 GCA_031995805.1 Massilia sp. | reverse complement strand
CGGGGGCGCCACCGATAATGCGCATCATCGCGTCATCCGGAACCACCATGAACACTTCGCACACCACCATGACGACGCCCGCCCAGGCAACGCCGCTGTCGACGCCGCTGATCTTCCTGCTGGCCGGCGGCACCGGACTGTCGGTCGCCTCGCTGTACTACAGCCAGCCGACGCTGGGCATCCTCGGCGCCGAGCTGCACGCCGACGGGCGCACCATCGGCTGGATCCCCACGCTTACCCAGCTCGGCTACGCGCTCGGCCTGCTGCTGCTGGCGCCGCTGGGCGACCGCTTCGACCGCCGCAACATCATCCTGGTCAAGGCGGCGATCCTGTGCGCGGCGCTGCTGCTGACGGGCTTCGCGCCTTCGCTGGGCGTGATGCTGGGCGCCAGCCTGCTGGTGGGCCTGTTCGCGACGGTCGCCCAGGACATCGTCCCGGCCGCCGCCACGCTGGCGCCGCCCGAGCACCGCGGCAAGGCGGTCGGCACCGTGATGACGGGCCTGCTGCTGGGCATCCTGCTGTCGCGCGTCGTGAGCGGCTTCGTGGCCGAGCAGTTCGGCTGGCGCACCGTGTTCGTCGCCGCCGCCGCCAGCATCGCATTGATGGGCGTGGTGATGGCGCGCGGCCTGCCGCGCTTCGCGCCCACCAGCAGCGTGTCGTATCCGGCCCTGCTGCGTTCGCTGGCCACGCTGTGGGGCCAGCACCGCACGCTGCGCCAGGCCGCGCTGGCCCAGGGCTTGCTGTCGCTCGGCTTCTCGGCGTTCTGGTCGACGCTGGCCGTGATGCTGCACGCCGCGCCGTTCCACCTCGGCGCGGCCGCCGCCGGCTCCTTCGGCCTGGCCGGCGCCGTGGGTGCGCTGGCCGCGCCGTTCGCCGGCCGCCTGGCCGATCGCCGCGGCGCGGCCTGGGTGGCGCGCCTGGCGGCCGCCGTCAGCGTGGTGTCGTTCGCCGCGATGCTCGCGATGCCGCTGCTGCCGGTGGCCGGCCGGCTGGTGCTGCTGGCGCTGGCCACGGTCGGCTTCGACCTGGGCGTGCAGGCCAGCCTGATCTCGCACCAGACCATCGTCTACGGCATCGCGCCGGAAGCGCGCAGCCGCCTGAACGCCGTCCTGATGACCTGCATGTTCGTCGGCATGGCGACCGGCGGCCTGCTCGGCGCCCAGGCGCTGGCGGCCTGGGGCTGGAACGGCGTGGTCTTGCTGGCGGTGGCCGCGTCGATGGGCGCGCTGGCGGTACGGCTGCGGGCAGGCGCCGGCAAGTGATCAGAACGGCAGCGGGTCCTTGGTGACGGCCACCGCGACGATGTAGCCGAACACCGCCAGCGCCGCGACGAAGGCGGCCGTGCGCTGCCCCTGCGTGCGGCCGCGCCTGATGGCGATCGTGCCGAGCACGATGTAGGCGACCAGGGCGACGACCTTGGCCGTCAGCCAGGGCTGCTGGCCAGGCCGCATGCCGCTCCACACGGACAGCCCGATGGCGCTGGCCAGCAGCAGGGTGTCGATCACGTGCGGCGCGATGCGCACCCATTTGCGCTGCAGCATGGGCGAGGCGCGCATCATCCAGATGCCGCGCAGCAGGAACAGGGCGCCGGACAGGCCGGCGCAGGTCATGTGGAAGTGCTTGAGGCCCAGGTATTCCATGTCGTCGGTAGGGAAAAGGAAAACACCGCAGCGTATCCCGTTTCCACCAAGACATGCAAGTTCAGGCCTTCGGCGTCCCCTTCGAATGCAGCAGGCTGGCGACCACCGACAGCGCCAGGATCAGCCCCACCACGCCCAGCGCGACCGGCGTCGGGATTTTATAGATGTCCAGCAGCAGCATCTTGGCGCCGATGAAGACCAGGATCGCCGCCAGTCCGTACTTGAGCAGGTGGAAGCGCTGCGCCATGTCGGCCAGCAGGAAGTACATGGCGCGCAGGCCGAGGATGGCGAAGATGTTCGAGGTGAACACGATGAACGGATCGCCCGTCACGGCGAAGATGGCGGGGATCGAGTCCACCGCGAAGATCAGGTCGGTGACCTCGACCAGCACCAGGACGACGAACAGCGGGGTGGCGTGGCGGATGCCGTCCTTGACGGTGAAGAAGCTGTGGCCGTGGTAGTCGTCGGTGATCTTCATGTGGCCGCGCATCCAGCGCAGCACGCGGTTGTTCGCGAGATCGGGCGCGCTGTCGGCGACCAGCAGCATCTGGACGCCGGAATACAGCAGGAACAGGCCGAACAGGTAGAGGATCCAGTGGAATTGGGCCAGCAGCAGGGCGCCCACGTAGATCAGCACGGCGCGCAGCACGATCGCGCCCAGCACGCCGTACAGCAGCACGCGCTTCTGGAACATGGGCGGCACGGAAAAGAAGCCGAACAGCGTGATCCAGACGAACACGTTGTCCACGGCCAGCGACTTCTCGATCAGGTAGCCGGTCAGGTATTCCAGCGCCTTCGCCTTCGCGGCGTCCGGACCCAGCGTGCCGTCCAGGTACCACCACAGCCAGGCGCCGAAGGCCAGCGCGATCGCGATCCAGACCAGCGACCACAGCGCCGCCTCGCGCGTGCTGACCTTGTGCTCGCCCTCGTGCTTGAGGACGAAGAAGTCGACGGCGAGCATGACGGCGACGAGGGCCGTGAACGACAGGTACAGGGTGGGCGTGCCGATCGAGTCGATCATGGTGTCTCCCGGAAGTGTATGGCATCTGGGCGGTGCGCCATCGATTCTAGGGCCGGCGCGCGCGGCGTGGCGCGCGAACGGGCTGACCGTTCCGGTCATGCGTGGCATGATGTCGCCGATCCGGAATGCACCGTTTCCGGCGCCGCCATCGATGAAAGGATTCCACCATGAACCTGCGCGTACTCACCCTCGCCGCGTCCGCGCTGGCGCTTGCCGTGCCGGCCCGCGCCGAACCGGTCGCGCTGAGCGGATCGGGCCCGAACACGGTCCTCGCGCAGGTCGCGGACATCGGCGGCGGCAGGGTGTGCCTCGTCGGCGTCACCGTCGGCAAGCCGCGCGAGGCCGAGCGCGGCACGATCGTCGTGTTCGACGTGGCGGCCAACCGCGTCGCCTGGGGAAAAACGATCGATCCGCCCGCCGGCGGCAGCCGGCTGGCGTTCCGGGCCTGCCACGCGGGCGGCGGCGGCGTCCACGCCGGCGCCGAGGTGGTGTGGGCCGCGGGCAAGGACGGCAAGGCGTCGGCGCCCTGGGTCTACCGGTTCGACGACAAGGGTGGCCTGCAGGCGTCGAGGGAAGTGGAGACCGGATCGTCCGAGGCGCACGTCTATGCCATCGATGCCGGTGCGGATGGCGTGACCCTGGCCGGCGCAATGGCCGATGCCACGGCGGCGGGGACGTCCAACGGGATGTTCGTCGCCCGCCTGGACACCGCCCTGCGTGGCACCGCCGTCGACAGGCTGCCGACCGGCGCCTTCCTGCCCGGCGCGGTCGCCAGGCTGGCTGGCGCCTCGCTGTACGTGGGCGGGCAATTCGCGCCGGCCGCGCAGCCTGCCGGGGCGAAGACCGACGACCATGCGATGTCGCGCATCGTCGGCGGCAAGTACCGGTTCAGCGCCAGGCCCGTCAAGCGCAGGACGAACGGCGTCGTTACCGCGATCTCGCCCGCCAACGACATCGTGGCGCTGGGCAACGACGGCAAGACGACGCAACTGGTGGCGACCGGCGCCGACGGCAAGCCACGGGAAGACTTGCAGGTCAACGGCGCCTTTTGCTGGACCAGCGCCATCAGCGCGGATGCCACCACCGTGTATGCGATCCGCACCGAGTGCCGCGACCCGGACACGCCGGCCGTGCTCACGGCCATCGACCGGCGCAGCGGCGCCGAAGTCGTCGTCAGCGGGATCGTGGGCGAGCCGGAGTACGTGCTGGCGACGGGAGCGAAGCTGGTCGTGGTGTCGAGGAAGCGCGACGGTACCCTGATGCTGCAGGCGCTGGCGAAGGGCGCCGGTCAGGACGAGTGAGAAGGAGCATGGACAAGGGGCCCGCAACGAAAAAGCCCCGGCGCATGGCCAGGGCTTGTCGTGGAATTCTGTGGTCGGGGTGAGAGGATTCGAACCTCCGGCCTCTACGTCCCGAACGTAGCGCTC
>DAMAFT010000478.1:0-4100 GCA_031995805.1 Massilia sp. | reverse complement strand
ACCGGCCTCGGCGTCTCCGGCCTGGTGCCGTGCGGCGACAGCTGGACCGCGCTGCTGCGCTGCCTGCGCGCGCGCCGGATGCTCGCCGCGCTGGCCGCCGGCGGACGCCGCCTGGCGCCGCCTGCCGGCAGCGCCGCGCCGGCCATGATCGAAGTGGACGCGCCGATTTCCCCGATGCTGCTGGGCCCCGTGCGGCCGCGCCTGCTGCTGCCGCGCCACCTGGCGCAGTTCGATGCACTGCAGCGCCAGATGATCGTCGAGCACGAACTGACGCACTGGCGCCGCCATGACCTGCACTGGATGGCCGCCGGCCTGGCGCTGCAGCTCGCGTTCTGGTTCAACCCCTTCATGCGCCTGCTGCGCGAACGCCTGACCTGGGCGCAGGAACTGGGCTGCGACCGCGACGTGCTGCGCGGCCGTCCGCCGGCCCAGCGCAAGGCCTACGCGGCGGCGCTGGTCGCGCAACTGAAGCTGCAGCACCGGCCGGTCGGCATGGCGCTGGCGTTCGGCGGCGTGGAGGCCCAGACCCTGGCCGCGCGCATCGCATTGATCCGCGTCCCGGCCGGCGCGCCCGGCCGCCTGGCGCGCGCCGCCGTGCCGGCGGGACTCGCGGCCGTGTTCCTGGCCAACCTGGCCCTGCAGCCGGCGCTGGCCGTGCATGCCGGCGTGCCGGTGGACGTGTGGCCCGCGCCGGTCCTGCAGTCGGTCCTGCCCGTTGCGGTCGCTCCGCCGGCGCCCGCCGGAGCGCTGCTGTGCACCGAGATCGTCGACGCCGCCAGCGGCCGCGCGCTGGTGCGCGAAGGCGATTGCGCCACCCGCGTCACGCCGGCGTCGACCTTCAAGATTCCCGCCAGCCTGATGGGCTTCGACGGCGGCGTGCTGCGCGACGAGCATCATCCGACGCTGCCGTTCAAGCCGGGCTACGCCGACTGGGTGCCCTCCTGGCGCACCGATACCGATCCCGCGGGCTGGATCCGCAATTCCGTGGTCTGGTATTCGCAGCAGGTGACCACCACGCTGGGCCGCGCACGGGTGCAGGGCTACCTGGACGGCTTCGGCTACGGCAACCGCGACCTGTCCGGCGCCGCCGGCGTCGACGAGCGGGTGGCGCTGTCCGAGGTCAGCCCGACGCTGCGCATCTCGGCCGACGAGCAGGTCGCCTTCCTGCGCAAGGTGGCGGGCCGCAGCCTGCCGCTGTCGCACCATGCCTACGACATGACGGCGCGCATCCTGAAGGTCGGCACGCTGGCCGGCGGCTGGGACGTCTACGGCAAGACCGGTTCGGCCCGGGCGGCGCGGCCGGACGGCAGCGAGGACCGCGCCCAGGGCGTCGGCTGGTTCGTCGGCTGGGCCACCAGGGACGGGCGCACGCTGGTGTTCGCGCGCCTGGCGCAGGATGCCTGGCGCGACGATGCGCCCGCCGGCGCGCGCGCCAGGCAGGCCATGCTGCGCGACCTCGAGCGCCAGCTGCGCGCAATGTGATTTTCAACCCACGGAGACACCATGAAGAGCAAGATCATCCGCGCCGCATTGCTGGCGTCCGCCCTGTCGTGCCTGCCGGGCGCGCACGCGGTTCCCGACAGCTGGAACGCGCCGCAGGAACCGTTCAAGGTCTACGGCAACACCTGGTACGTCGGCACGCACGGCCTGAGTTCCCTGTTGATCACGTCGCCCGCCGGCCACATCCTGATCGACGGCGCGGTTCCCGAGTCGCCGAAGCAGATCCTGGCGCACATCCGCCAGCTCGGCTTCGACCCGAAGGACGTGCGCTACATCCTGAACTCGCACGAGCACTACGACCATGCCGGCGGCCTGGCCGAGCTGCAGCGCGCCACCGGCGCGGTGGTGCTGGGCAGCGCCAAGAGCGAGCCGGTGCTGCGCAGCGGCGTGCAGGACGCGGGCGATCCGCAGTTCGAGGACAAGATGACGCCGGTGCCCCCGGTCGCCAACACGCGCGTCGTGCGCGACGGCGACGTGGTGAAGGTCGGCCCGCTGGCGCTCACCGCGCACTACACGCCGGGCCACACCCAGGGCGGCATCAGCTGGACCTGGCGCGAGACCGAAGGCGGCAAGGCGGCGGCGATGGTGTACGCGGACAGCCTGACGGCGCTGACCGCCGGCAGCTTCCGCTACAGCGGCGACAAGCGCTATCCGGGCGCGCGCGCCGACGTCGAGAAGTCGATCGCCACCGTGGCCGGCTTCGCCTGCGACATCCTCGTCACCCCGCACCCGGAAGCCAGCGACCTGTGGGCGCGCAAGGACAAGGGTGATTTCTTCGACCGGAACGCCTGCCGCGCCTATGCGGAGAAGGGCCGCGCCAGGCTGCAGGAGACGCTGGCGAAGGAAGCCAGGGGCGGCTGAGCGCGCCGGAACTTGCGCGAGGACGGCAATCCGGGCGATACTGTATGCAATAACAGTAGTCGTCCCGGCGCCGGGGCGAGCGCCCCAGAGTGAACGACACCGTCCGCAAGATCATCCACTGCGATTGCGATTGTTTCTACGCATCCGTCGAGATGCGCGACGACCCGTCGTTGCGCGGCAAGCCGCTCGCCGTCGGCGGCCGCGCCGACCAGCGCGGCGTGGTCGCCACCTGCAACTACGAGGCGCGCCGCTACGGCATCCACTCCGCGATGGCGACCGCCACCGCGCTCAAGCTGTGCCCCGACCTGCTCCTGATGCCGCCGAACATGGAGAAGTACCGCACCGCTTCGCGCCAGATCATGGAGATCTACCGCGACTACACCGAGCTCGTGGAACCGCTGTCGCTGGACGAGGCCTACCTCGACGTCAGCGCCTCGCCGCACTGCAAGGGCAGCGCCACCCTGATCGCGCAGGAGATCCGCCGGCGCATCTTCGACACCGTCGGCATCACGGCATCGGCCGGCGTGGCGCCGAACAAGTTCGTGGCCAAGATCGCCAGCGACTGGAACAAGCCGGACGGCCTGTTCCTGGTGCGGCCCGACGAGGTCGACGCCTTCGTCGCGGCGCTGCCGGTCAAGAAGCTGTTCGGCGTCGGCAAGGTGACGGCGGCCAAGCTGAACCGCCTGGGCGCGGACACCTGCGGCGACCTGCGCGGCTGGAGCATGGACAAGCTGCAGCAGCATTTCGGTTCCTTCGGCGCGCGCCTGCACGACCTGTGCCGCGGCATCGACCAGCGCGACGTGAATCCGGTACGCGAGCGCAAGTCGATCAGCACCGAGGAAACCTATACGCCGGACGTGCCCGACCTGGCCGCCTGCCTGGCGTTGCTGCCCGAGCTGATGGAACACCTGCAGGGCCGCATCAAGCGCAACGCTGCCGAAAAATTCATCAATAAATTGTTCGTAAAAATTAAATTTTCCGATTTCCAGCAGACCACGGTGGAATGCGTCGGCCATGCGCCGCACCTGGACACCTACCGGCGCCTGATGGAAACCGGCTGGCAGCGCGCCAGTCGTCCGGTACGCCTGCTGGGCGTCGGCGTACGGCTGGCCGACAGCGAACAGGTCGAGCAGTTGAGCCTGTTTGACGAACTCGCAACATCCTGAAAAACCCCACCCCGCGACATGAAAACTGCTGGCAAGCAGCGTGTAGAATGTCGTTCCTTTGCAATACCGAGATAACTGAGAGCAACCATATGTGGTTCAAGAATCTGCAGATTTACCGCCTGCCCCAGAACTGGGCATACACCCCCGAACAGATGGAAGACGCCCTGCAGTCGCAGGCGTTCACGCCGGCCACCAGCAATGAATTGCTGCGCCAGGGTTGGGACTCGCCGCGCGGCAACGGCAAGCTGGTCCACGTGGTCAACAAGCAGATGCTGATGATGCTGGGCACGGAAAAGAAACTGCTGCCGAGCTCGGTCATCAACCAGGTCGCCAAGGCCAAGGCGGCCGAATTGGAAGAACAGCAAGGTTTCCCGCCGGGCAAGAAGGCGATGAAGGAACTGAAGGAGCGCGTGGCCGACGAACTGCTGCCGCGCGCCTTCTCGATCCGCAGCAACGTCTGGACCTGGATCGACCCGGTCAACGGCTGGCTGATCGTGGATGCCGCCAGCCCGAACAAGGCCGACGACGTCATCAAGCTGCTGCTCAAGGCCGTCGACAAGCTGCCGCTGGAAT
>DAMAFT010000477.1:0-4102 GCA_031995805.1 Massilia sp. | reverse complement strand
ACCGATGTCCAGGCTCTCAACCAACCGAAACAACCTCTTGCAACTTCACACCTAGGTCACGGCCAGGACGATCTTCCCGCGGAGGTGTCCCCGGGCCGCCCGCGCGTGCGCCGCGGCGGCCTCGGCCAGCGGGAACGTGCTGTCGATGGCGACGCGCAGCGTACCCGCCTCCAGCAGGCGCGCGATCTGCGCCAGCTGGGCGCCGCTGGAGCGCACCTGGGCCGCCGACACCGTCACGCCCAGCCGCCCGGCCTCGTCATGGCCGGCGAAGCCCAGCGGATACACGAGATAGAGGGCGCCGCCGCGCTTCAAGGTCGGCAGGAAACGGCTGGCGGCGGGGCCGCCGACGGTATCCAGGACCAGGTCGAGATCGCGTGCCACGTCCGCCGGATCGGTCCGGGTGTAGTCGATGACGTCGTCGGCGCCGATGCCGCGCAGGAAGGCCTCGTGCCCGCCGGAGGCGACGGCGACGACGCGCGCGCCCTGCCATTTCGCCAGTTGCAGCGCGAGGTGGCCGACCCCGCCGGCGGCGCCGTTGACCAGCACGGTCTTGCCGGCGAGCGGCATCGGGCGGTGCGGCTGCGCCTGGAACGGGTTCGGCTGTGTGTGGCCGGGTTCGACCAGGAACTGCCATGCCGTCAGCGCGGCCATCGGGGCCGCCGCAGCCGTCGCGTCGTCGATGGCGGCCGGCTTGCGGGCGAGATCGGCGGCCGGCGCGGCGACGTACTCGGCGTAGGCGGCGCTGTCGCCGAAGCTGGGAAAGCGGACCATGCCGAAGACGGCGTCGCCGACGGTGAAGCCGCGCACGTCGGCGGCGACCGCCGCGACCGTGCCGGCGACGTCCGAGCCCGGAATGACCGGGAAGGAGACCGGCGGGCGCCAGTCCGGCGGCAGCGTCGTGTAGCCGTCGCGCAGGTACCAGTCGGGGGGATTCACGCCCACCGCATGGACGCGCACGAGCACCTCGCCCGCTTGCAGGACGGGCAGGGGCGCGTCTTCGTAGCGCAGGACCTCGGGGCCGCCGAATGCGTGCAGGCGCACGGCTTTCATCGTCTGGGTTGACACAGCTTTCTCCTTCGTAAAAAATGGGGTCTTTTGAACGGAACGGTGCTCCGCATAAACGGAGCGATGTTCCGTTTGTGATTCCAATATACGGAGCGCCGCTCCATTTGTCAACCGAGTGTATGCGCGCCGACGCCCGAAAAAACTACGATCACTTGCTGGAAATCGGGCGCGAAGTCGTCGCCGAACAGGGCGCCGACGCGTCGATGCGCGACGTCGCGCGCCGGGCCGGCGTCGGCATCGGTACCTTGTATCGTCACTTTCCGAATCGGGAGGCGTTGCTGGAAGCGCTGTTGCGCGGCAGTTTCGACCGCGTGACGGCTGGCGCCGCGGCACTGGCGGCGCGGCCGGACAGCGGGGAGGCGCTGGTGGCCTGGCTGCGCGACATGGTCGGGCTGACCCACAGCCACCGCGGGGTGATCGCGTCGATGACGAGCGCCCTCGCGGATCCGGAGTCGGCGCTGCATGCCTCGTGCGTGTCGCTGCGGGCGTCGGGCGCGCAACTGCTGGCGCGCGCCCAGGAGGAAGGGAGGGCGCGCGCCGACATCGACGGCACCGACCTGCTGGCGCTGGTGAGCGCGCTGGCCTGGCTCAACGACCAGGCGCCGTTCGCCGGGCGCGTCGAGCGGCTGTTCGGCGTGATCGCCGGGGCGATCCTGGTGCAGGCGCCGCGCCCGGAATAAGCGGCGCGCCTGCCGTCGCCGTCAGCGGAACGCGTAGTTCACGCTGGCGTAGAAGCGCCGGCCGCGCGGGTCGGTGTAGGTAGGGTCGTAGCCGGACAGGAAGTAGTAGGCCTGGTTCGAATACGGCGGGCTGCGGTCGAACATGTTCTGCACCCCGGCGCGCAGCTTCAGGCTCGGGTTGAACACGTAGGCGGCCGACAGGTCCCACAGCGAGTACGACTTGACGCGGTTGGTCGCCACCACGCTGCCGTCGTCGATGTTGATGGCGGTGTTCTGGTCTTCGTAGCCGCTCGACCAGGTATTCGACAGCGAGGCCGACAGCGGGCCGCGTTCCCAGTCGAAGGTCAGCGTATGGCGCCAGCGCTGCACCACGCCGTCCGTGACGAAGCGGTTCAGGTTGCTGACATAGGCGTCGCCCGGCGCGTTCTGGATCTTCGAATCCAGTACGTAGGTGCCGTTCAGGCGCCCGCCGAAGCGGCCGACCGCGGTGTCGACGCCGCGCACCGTGACCGCCAGGTCCAGGCCCTTGGCGATCTGGGCGCCGCGGTTTTCCTTGCGCAGTTCGATGTAGTCGATGATGCCGTCTTCGTCGCGGTGCACCAGGTCGCCGTACTTGGCCAGGTTGCCCAGGATGACGTCGTCGCCGATCTCGCTGATCAGGTCGGTGCGCTTGATGTTCCAGTAGTCCAGCGAGGCGTTGACGTGGCGGCCGGCCGCGAACACCGCGCCCAGCGAGAACTGGCGGCTGCGCTCGGGCTTCAGGCCGGCGTTGCTGTAGCGGCGCGTGTCCCAGTTGTCGGCGCAGTCGGCGTAGTTGTTGTCGACCGTGGCGCAGTACACCGGGTCGGGCAGCGTGGCCGTGCTGCTGTAGACGGTCGGGCGGTGCAGTTCCGTCATCGACGGCGCGCGGAAGCCGCGTCCGGCCGAGCCGCGCAGCAGCAGGCCGGCGCTGGGGCGGTAGCTCAGGCCGATCTTCGGGCTGGCGGCGCCGCCGACCTGCTGGTAGTGGTCGTAGCGCGCCGACAGCTGCGCTTCCCACTGCTTGGCGAAGGGCAGCAGCAGCTCGCCGTAGACGGCCTGGATGTTGCGGCTGTCGTGGGTGGCGCGCCCGCCTTCCGGCGCGGCGTCGTTGTTGATGTTGTCGCTCAGGAGCAGGGCGGACGGGGTGAAGTCGTTGCGCTCGCGGCGCAGCTCGCCCCCGACGGCCACGGCCAGGTCGCCGCCCGCCATCGGCATCAGGGCGCGCGAGGCCTTGAAGTCGAACGCATCCATGGTGCCGCGCGCGTGGCGCACGTCATCGTTGACCTGGATGCTGTCGAGCAGCGCCTTGCCTTCCGCGCCGGACGGGCCGAACGGGTTGATGCGGCCGTCGGCGATGCCTTCCAGCAGTTCGTTGTAGAGCACGTAGCCGTGGGTGTCCTTGTCCTTGACCGTGTTGACGCTGTGGTTCAGCGCAGTGTCGTAGTCCCAGCCGCCGACGGTGCCGCTCAGGCCGACGACCACTCGCACGCCCTCGCTGGTGAGCGTGCTGGTGCGGCGGCCGGCCTCGTTCAGGCGCATGCGCAGTTCCAGTTCGCCGGGGATGTCGTCGTCGAGCTGGTCCAGGCCGGTGGCGGCCAGTTGCGGCACCTTGCGGTAGTCGATGTAGCCGGTCACGCGCGCCGACGAGCCGACGTAGTCGGTCTTGGCGCGGCTCAGTGCGACCTCGGCATAGGCCTGGTGGCCGCCGCCGAGCTTGAGCACGCCGCGCGACAGCAGGCTGGCCTTTTCCGATTTCGGATACAGCTCGGTGTCGTTCATGTAGTTGTAGGTGCACGCGTCGACGCCGCCCGTGCCGTTCGGCAGGTAGACGTTGTCCGGCGCCGCGCAGCCCGGGACCGACAGGTTGATCAGGCGGTTCGTGATCGGCTGGCCGTTGATGGTGAAGCCGATGTCCTGCAGGTGGTCGCGCTGGGCCGAGGTCAGGCGGATGTTGGCCGGGCCGGTATAGCCGGACAGCAGATGGCCGAGGCGCTGCTCGACCTGCAGGCCGCCGATGAACTGGCGCTGCGACGTGCTGAGCGCGTCGGTGCGCTGGAAGTCGGCCACCGCGAACACGTTGTAGCCGTCGCGTTCCAGGTCGCCCTTGCCGGCCGCGATGCCGGCGGTGCGCTTGCCGGCGCCGCCTTCGCGCGTCTTGAGGCCGTAGGCGTTCAGTTCCAGGCCCTGGAAGTCCTTGCGCGTGATGAAGTTGATGACGCCGCCGATCGCATCGGTGCCGTACAGCGCGGACGCGCCGTCCAGCAGCACCTCGACGCGCTCGAGCGCGGCGGCCGGGATGTTGTTCAGGTCGACGCCGCTGTCGTCGCCGGGCGAGG
>DAMAFT010000476.1:0-4123 GCA_031995805.1 Massilia sp. | reverse complement strand
CCTGCGCATGATCCCGGTCGAGGAAATCCTGTTCTTCCGCTCCGACGAAAAGTACACCTGCGTGCAGACCGAGAAGTTCGAGGCGCTGATCCGCAAGCCGGTGCGCGACCTGGCGGAAGAGCTCGATCCGGCGCTGTTCTGGCAGATCCACCGCGCCACCCTCGTCAACGTGAATGCGATCGAGGGCGTGACGCGCGATATCCGCGGCCGCCACCTCGTGCTGATCAAGGGCCGCACGGAAAAACTCGAAGTCAGCCGCAGCTTCCTGCACCTGTTCAAGCAAATGTAACCTCCCTGCCCGGCGCGATTGTCGGGCCTCAACCCCTGCCGGCGCGCGGCGCGTAAGGTAGATCCCGGACCCATGCCGGGTCACCCGAATGCCTTTCGAATGAATCGACCGCGCCCACGTCGTTCCGGCAGGCCAGCCTCCCGCTCCCTGGCATCGCGCACCATCTCGTGCGCCGCCTGCCTTGCGCTCGGGGCGGCGGCCGGCGTCTGGCTGGGCCGGCGCCCACGCCAGGAGCCAGAAACCGTGCCGGCCAGCCGCCAGATCGTCCACCACGCCAGCGAAGCCATCATTTCCGCCGACCTGTCCAACGTCATCGTCATGGCCAACCCGGCCGCCGCCGCCCTGTTCGACACCAGCGTCGAGCAGATGGTCGGCAGCCCGCTGGGGCGCTACATCGAGACGACCGACGGCCATGCGGGTGAACCGGCCGCCTATTTCCGCGCCGGCAGCGGGCGCGCGGGCCGGCGCGCCACCGACTACGCCGTCACCGGGCTGCGCAGCGACGGCCGGCGCTTCCCCATCGAGGGATCGATCTCGCGTACCAACGACGGCGCCCCCTTCTATACCGTGATCATGCGCGACGTCTCCGAGCGCCGCCGCGTGCAGGAAAAGCTGACGCGCTCGCACGACCAGCTGCGCCAGCTGTCGGCCGCGCTGCAGACCATCCGAGAGGAAGAACGCACCCACATCGCGCGCGAGCTGCACGACGACCTCGGCCAGCTGCTGGCCTCGCTGCGCATGGACCTGGCGCTGCTGCAGCAGGCCGATGGCACGCCGCCCCCCAGCCTGCGCCTGATGCGCGGCATGGACGCCAACCTGCTCGCGGCCATCGCCTCGCTGCGCCGCATCGCCAGCAACCTGCGCCCGCGCGCCCTCGACGAAGGCGACCTGTACTTCGCCCTGCAGGGGCTGCGCGACGACTTCGTCGAGCGCTACGGCATTCCCTGCACCCTGCTCGCCGACGAGGCGGAACTGCGCCTCGACGACGCCGCCAGCACGGCCATCTTCCGCATCGTGCAGGAAGCGCTGACCAACATCGCCCGCCATGCCGACGCCACCGGCGTGCAGGTGAACCTGTTCCGCCTGAACCACGACCTGCTCGTCACGATCCGCGACAACGGCCGCGGCATCCGCCCCGAGGACATGGAAAAGGCCGAGTCGCTGGGCCTGATCGGCATGCGCGAACGGGTCTGGGCCATGCACGGCGACATCAGCATCGGCACCGACGAGGAGCCCGGCACGCGCATCGACGTCGTGCTGCCGCTGCACGGCCACATGGTCCATTCATGACGACATGCATCGTTCACCGATGGATGACAAGGCAAATGTGGTGCAATAGCAACATTTCGTTTTGTCATTAAAACGACATACTGCTTCGATAAGATGCCTGCCGATGACAGGGATCGTGACAAAAAGAAACGATCCCGGACGATTCGAACGACATCTAATTGGAGAATCCTGAATGCAAGTCAAACGTCTGGCAGTTGCCCTGGTAGCCGCCGCCCCCCTCTTCGCCGCCGCCCAAACCAACGTGACCCTGTACGGCGTCCTGGATGCCGCCATCTCGTCGCAGGACACCGGCGGTCCGGAAGGCCGCACCACCGTGGTCAACTCGGGCAACCAGTCGAGCAGCCGCTTCGGTTTCCGTGGCAGTGAAGACCTGGGCAACGGCCTGAAAGCCATCTTCAACCTGGAAGCCGGCACCGCGATCGACACCGGCGCCGGCGACTCGGCCCTGTTCGGCCGCCGCGCCGTGGTCGGCCTGGAAGGCGACTTCGGCACCATCACCCTGGGCCGCGAATACTCGCCGATCGCCGCGATCGCCGCCGCCAGCGACGCTTTCGGCCAGGGCTTCTACGGTTCCAACCTGTCGGCCTTCTCGAACGCCTTCCCGAACGCCAGCGCCACCACCACCAACCGCCTGACCCGCCGCCTGGGCAACTCGATCAACTACAAGAGCGCCTCGTTCGGCGGCCTGAAAGTGCTGGCAGCGTTCGCCGCCGGCGAAACCGCCGAGACCGCTACCCTCGAGAAGGGCAACCTGTGGGGTGGCGGCGTCGAATACACGCTGGGCGGCCTGTACCTGGGCGCCGCCTACCAGCAGATCAAGCGCGTGCCAGCCGACGAAGACAAGGAAACCGCCATCGGCGGCGCCTACAAGTTCGACCAGCTGGGCGGCTTCGAGATCAAGGCCAACTGGATGAAGGCCGAGCGTCCGGCCCTGGTCGACTACAAGCAGACCAATATCGGCGGCTCGATGCCGTTCGGCGCCAGCCGCGTGTACGCCAACTTCCAGCAGCAGAAACAGGGCGCGGCCAAGGGCAACACCTGGGCGCTGGCCTACTCCTACTCGCTGTCGAAGCGCACCAACGTGTACGCCTCGTATGCCGACCTGAACAACAACAGCGCCGCCCTGTTCGGCCTGACCTCGTCGTCGGTCAGCGTCACCCCGCCGAGCGGCCGCAACGGCGCGGATCCGAAAGTGCTGTCGCTGGGCCTGCGTCACAGCTTCTGACGACCGGGACGGGCACGCCGTGCCCGTTGCATGAACGCACGCGGCGGCGGGGATGTCCCCGCCGCCGCGTGCGTTCATGTCATCGGGTCATTTGAGCCGGCAGGTCAGCACCCACACCGTATCCCAGCGCGCCACGCGCACCTCGCGCGCCACGGCGCCCAGGCGCTTCTTGAGCGTGCTGTCGGTCGGATAATTCTTCGGCAACTCGACCCGCTCGCCGTCCGCCGTCGTCACGATCTGCCAGGTGTTGCCCTGCGCATCCGTGCGCGCCACCGGCAGGCTCACGCCTTCGATGTCGTTGTCGTCCAGCACGACCAGCAGCACGTCCTTGCCCAGGCGCGCGCGCAGCGACGCCAGCAGGCTTTCCTGGTGCGCCCGGGTCAGGTGCGACCACCAGAAGCCGATGAACACGGCCTGCACCGGCGCCACGCCGGGTGGCACCAGGTCGGCCGGCAGGTCCAGCGCGTCGGCCTGCACGAAGGTCACCAGGTCCTCGTCCAGGCCGCGTTCGCGCGCCTGGTCCAGCATCGCCGCATTGATGTCGACGGCGATCACGTGGTCCGCCACGTCGGCCAGGATCTCGGTCCAGCGGCCGGTGCCGCAGGCCAGTTCCAGCACCGTCATGCCTTCCACCAGGCCGGCCACGCCGTCGGCGACGTCGTCCAGGTCCTCGCTGCGCTCCTCGTCCTCCTCGCGCGCGTCCCAGCCGGCGGCGGCGCTGGCGTAGTAGCGGGCGACGGCGTCGCGGTCCTTGTCGTTCGTTGTACTCATGTCTTGCTCATAATTCGTAGTTGTCGCTGCTGCCGCGCATGGCCGCCTCGACCATCTTGCGGTTGAGCGTCGGGGCCAGCAGCTCGATGAAGGTATAGATATAGCTGCGCAGGTAGGCGCCCTGCTTGACCGCCACGCGCGACACGTTCATGCCGAACAGCTGGCCCACGGGGATGGCGCGCAGGTTGCGGTCGCGCTCCGGGTCGAAGGCCATGCCGGCGATGATGCCGATGCCCATGCCCAGCTCGACGTAGGTCTTGATCACGTCGGCGTCGATCGCTTCCAGCAGCACGTCCGGCTTCAGGCTGCGCAGTTCGAAGGCGTGGTCGACCTTGCTCCGTCCGGCGAAGGCGGCATCGTAGGTGATCAGCGGATATTCCGCAATTTCTTCCAGCGAAATCGCCTTCGAGCGCGTGAGGGGATGCTCGTGCGGCACCACCAGCACGTGTTCCCACTGGTAGCACGGCAGCGTGATCAGGCCGTCGACGGCCGCGATCGATTCGGTGGCGATGGCCAGGTCGGCCTGGTCGTTCTTGACCATGTCGGCG
>DAMAFT010000475.1:0-4124 GCA_031995805.1 Massilia sp. | reverse complement strand
GGTCGGCGACGCGCGCGCGCACGGCGACGGTGCCGCCATCGACCTTCGGTTCGAGGCCGTGCATGATCGCGTTTTCCACCAGCGGCTGCACCAGCATCGGCGCCATCGGCCGGGCGCGGCAGGCGGCATCGGCCTCGATGCGGTGGCGCAGGCGCGCGCCCATGCGCACGCCCAGCAGGTCGAGGTAGGCGTGGGCCAGGTCCAGTTCTGCGCCGACCGTCGCGTGCTCGGCGCGGCTGGCGGCCAGGCTGGCGCGCAGGAAGTCGATCAGGCGCTCCAGCATGTGGCGCGCGCGGCCCGGATCGGCGCCGATCAGGCTCACCACGTTGGCCAGCGTGTTGTACAGGAAGTGCGGCTCGATCTGCGCCTGCAGCGTGCGCAGGCGCGCCTCGGCCAGCAGGCGCGCCGCCTCGGCCATCTGTTCCTGCTGGCGCGCGGCCTGCATCTCGCGCGCCAGGCGCCGCTCGCCGGCCGCCAGGATCGCCGCGATCAGGAGGGCGATCGCCACCGCCCAAGGCAGCGTCTGCGCCAGCCGCCCACCGTGCAGCAGCGCCTGGAACGGGTCGCGCCCGCCCAGGATGGCGTCCGCCAGCGCCAGGCCGAACACGGCGCAGCACAGCGTCAGCAGCAGGCGGCAGGCGCGCATCGCGAGCGAACGCCGGCCCGGGCGGCTGGGCGGCACCACGCTGCGCAGCAGGGCCAGCGCGCCGTGGATCAGGAAGCCGATGATGTTCGAGGTCAGCAGGCACCCGCCCAGGATCCGGACCGGCGGCACGCCCAGGAAGGTCCACAGGAACAACGCCAGCACGAGGCCGATCAGGCTGTTCCACAGCAGCGTATAGAGCAGGTCGCGCGCCGGCGACGGCGGCCAGCGCCGGAACGGGGCGAACAGTTCCAGTGGGTGCGCGTTGGCCGGCAGCGGCAGGGTATCGTTCTTGTTCATGTAAGCAAGAAGTTACCATGGAAACAATGCGGAGTGCGATAGGGCAAGCGCGCCGTCGCCACCGGTCCGGCCTGGACGCGCGCCGCGTCGAACACCGTGAGGACGCTGGTGCCGGCCCTGGTGTCCTGGACCACGCCGACCAGCCAGCCGTCGGTCTCGCTGCGGGCGTTCTTGCGCGGCACCAGCACGTGTTCCTCGGTGCGCCAGCCCGGGCCGAAGCGCCAGGCGTCGGCGCGGCCGCCGTCGGTGTCGACGACGTTCACGGTGTCCAGCGTCAGGAACGGATTGCGCGCATCGCTGGACAGCGCCGCCAGGCGGCGGTGGCGCAGGCCCACGACCTGCGGCATCACGCGCGGGAATTCGGCGCCGTCGAGCAGGCGCGTCGTCGTCACGCGGCCATGCACCAGGTCGAGGCTGACGCGCACGGCCTGGTGGCCGGCGGGGCGGTTCGGCTCGCGTTCTCCCTCCATCACGTGCGCCAGCGCCGCGAGCTGGTCGCCGTCGTGCAGCACGAGGTCGAAGTGGGTGGTGCGGCCGCCGGCCTCGTCCCAGGCGTTCCCGAAGTGGAACACCATGCGCGACGGCAGTTCGAACACGCGGCGCACCGTGAGGGTGTCCTTGGCCACCACCACGACGCGGGTGGCGCGCGCCCGGGCGCCGCTGCCGGCCCACACGTGGCGCTCGGCCAGGCTCAGGCCGGCGCCGCCCTTGATGTCGTAGGGCGGGACCACGAAGATCAGGTGCCGCTCGCTGACGGCGAAGTCGTGCAGCAGCGCCAGTTGCGGCACCTCGACCACGCCGGCCTGCAGCACGTCGCCGGCAGGGCCGATGCGGTACAGCGCGAGGCGGTCGGTGCCGGGCAGGGCGCCGAAGTTCCACAGGGTGCCGGACGGGTCGACCTTCGGGTGGGCCGAGAACGGCATCGCCTTCAGGTCGTCGCGCCAGGTCTTGATGCCGACGGTGTCCAGCGTGGCCGGATCGACCTCGGTGGCCGAGCCGCCTTCCCACAGCGCATACAGGCGGCCGGCGAACGGCAGCAGGTTGGTATTGGCCGTGTTCATCGTGTCGTTGTCGCGAAAACCCCGGCGGGCGACGTGGGTGCCGAAGGCCGGATACAGGAACTGGCCGGCGGCCGATTCGTCGACGAACTTGCGGGTCTCGACGAAGCGGCCCTGGTGGCGCACCTTGCCGCCTTCGATGCGCCAGGCCTGGGCATAGCCGTCGCCGTCGAACCAGTGGTGGTAGCGCTCGCCGCCCAGCTCGAAGCGGCCCGGCCCGTTGCGGTAGAAGGTGCCCTGCAGTTCGTCGGGCAGGCGGCCTTCGACGACGGCCTCGCCCTGCTGGTTGCCTTCCAGGTTCGCGTACACCGACAGGCCGGCGTCGCGCGTCAGGGCCGCGTGGAAGCGGTCGTAGGTCGTGTGGGCGTCGGCGCGGGCGGCGCCCATGATGCCGGTCAGGCCGAGGCCCAGGCCCGCGTGCAGGCCCAGTTGCAAAAAGCGGCGGCGTTGCATGGTCGGCTCCTCAGCGCAGGGTGACGGTGGCGTCCAGGCCGGCGGCCGGCACGACGATCTTCGCGGCGTCGAAGGCCGGCGGCCCCATGTGGCCCTGGGCGTCGTTGCTGAAGGCGAAGGGTTCGACCGGGATGCCCATCATATTACGGTCCAGTTTGCCATTATTATTGGCATCGTGGTAGACCGAGAAGGCGTAGTCGCCGGCCGGCAGGTCCCGGAACGTCACGGTGGCAGTGCCGGCCGCGGCCGGGGCTTCGGCGACGCGCGCCGTCTTTTTCAGGAAATTGCCGGCGCCATCGAACAGCGCCACCTTGACCTGGCCGTCGGCGCCCTTGACGTTGCCGACGTGGATGACGAGGTCGCCGGCGTGGGCGGCATTGCAGGCGCCGGCGAGGGCCAGCAGGACGGCGAGGATGGTCTTGTTCATGGTGGGCTCCAGTGCGTGGTGGTCGATGGGCACACTGTAGCCAGGGGGGCGGGCGCGCTGGGCGCGCTGCGACGAAACGGCGCCGGGCGGCGCGAAGTGCAGCGGTGCGGCGTGAAATGCGGAGGGGGCAGGGAGGGGTCAGAGCCCGGTGTTGCTTTTCAAGGGGCTCTGACCCCGGTGTCGAGCGCAGCCGCAGCCGTAGGATGCGCTCCCCGAGCGCACCAAGCCGGCCGCAATCAGCTGTAGCTGGTCCAGCGCTGCGGAATGTCGATGTGCCCGGCGCGGGCGGCATCCGCATAGGCGCGCATCTCGGCGACGACGGCCTGCAACTGCTCGTCGCTCGGATTCGACAGGAAACCCTTCATGCGGTCCTGCAGCGCGGCCTGCTGGTCGCGCCATTCGTAACGGGACGACTTGCTCATGCGTCCTCCCCGCGGCGCATTGCCGTGTTGTTGGTGTTGTAATTGTTCATGACATCCTCCTTCAAAGATTGCAGGATGCCCGATGGATACGAAACTCTTCCGTGCGATGCCGCACATTCACTGCTGTGTTAGCTTTGCGGCAAGACGCTGCGGTAGAACAATTCCAGCCGTTGTTCCAGCTGCTGCCGCGTTTCCTCGGCCGCGACGGTGCCCGGCGGACGCATGAAGCGCATCACCTGTTCGCCGCAGATGATCGACATCAGGTAGCCGGCCAGCAGCTCGAGCGGCACGTCCGGGCGCATCTGGGCGCGCACGTCCGGGCGGGCGAAGTAGCGCGACAGCATTTCGCGGGTCTGGCGCGGGCCGCCGTTCCAGAAGGCCTCGGCCAGTTCCGGATTGGTGGGCGACTCGGCCAGCACGATGCGCTGCATGTCGACCGCTTCCTGGGAATTGATCAGTTCGTGCATCTGGCGCGCGAAGTCGCCGATCACGTCGCGCAGGGGGCGCATGTCGGTGGCCATCGGCTGGCTGCGGAAGAAGCGGTCGCGCTTGGCGGCCAGCACGGCGTGCAGCAGGCCGGTCTTGCCGCCGAACTTGACGTAGATGGTGCGCACGGCCACGTGGGCCGCGCGCGCGATCGATTCCAGGCTGGTCTTGGTGTAGCCGTTCTTGAGGAACAGCGCGGCTGCGGTCTGCAGCAATTCCTGGGTACGAGCCTCGACGTCGGCGGCCTTGGGGCGGCCGGCGGACTTGCCGGGACAGCCGCAGGCGGCATCCTGCGGGGAGTGGTCCGTAGGGGCGGGGTGTTTATCCATGGGGCG
>DAMAFT010000474.1:432-4133 GCA_031995805.1 Massilia sp. | reverse complement strand
AGAATGTCTCGCTCGACTATCTGGGCACGCACGGCAAGTCCGGCCTGATCGACCGCGTCAAGGCCTCGACCGTCGACGAGGCCCAGGCCGAGCAGGCACTGATCGCCTTCCTGAAGCAGTGGGTCCCGGCCAACAAGTCGCCGATGTGCGGCAACTCGATCTGCCAGGACCGCCGCTTCATGGCGCGCGGCATGCCGAAGCTGGAAGCCTTCTTCCACTACCGCAACCTGGACGTGTCGACGCTGAAGGAACTGTGCCGCCGCTGGAAGCCGGAGCTGGCCTCCGGCTTCAAGAAGGCGCAGAAGCACACCGCGCTGGCCGACATCGTCGAATCGATCGAGGAACTGCGCTACTACCGCGAGCACTTCATCAAATTGTAAAGGAGATGGCGGTCGACGCGACATGATGTTGCAATCGTGTATGGCCAGCCCGGGCGGTATGCGAAAATGACGCCATGGCCGACATTCTCCGTACCATCGCCGGCGCCGGCGACAGCGAAGTCCGTCGACTCCTGCGCGAGCGCGACTGGAGCGCGTCGCCGCTCGGCCCGCCGGACACCTGGCCGCCCGAGCTGGCCACCGCCGTGTCGATGGCCGTCAGCTCCGCTTTCCCGATGTTCGTCGCCTGGGGCGCGGAGCTCACTTTCCTGTACAACGACGCCTACGTTCCCATCCTGGGGGACAAGCATCCGCAGGCGCTCGGCGAGCCGTTCCGCGCGGTCTGGTCCGAGGTCTGGCCGGAACTGGTGCCGATCGTCGACCGCGCCCTGTCCGACAAGCCCGTCTACTTCGAGAACCTGGCGCTGACGCTGGAGCGGCGCGGCTACCGCGAGGCCGCCAACTTCACCTTTTCGTATGCGCCGCTGCACGACGGCCAGGGCCGCGTGCTCGGCATGTACTGCACCTGCAGCGAGACCACCGCGCGCGTCCAGGCCGAGCGCCACGCCGCCTTCGAGCTGGCGGTGGCCGATGCGCTGCGCACCGCCGGCAGCGCGCGCGAGACGATCGGCGTCGCCAGCCGCCTGCTGGGCGAGGAACTGGGCCTGGCGCGGGTGCTGTACGGCGAGGTCGATGCCGCGCGCGCGACCTTCCACGTGCCGCGCGACTGGCGCCGGCGCGGCCTGGCCGGCCTGGAGGCGCGCTGCTTCGGCATCGACGCGTTCGGGCCGGAGGTCGTGCGCGCGGGACGGGGCGGCGCCGTCGTCGCGATCGCCGACGTCGGCGACGACGAACGCACGGCCGCCTGCCGCGGCGCCTATGCGGCGCTGGATACGACCGCGCTGTTGCTGGTGCCGCTGGTGAACACGGGGCACCAGCCGGCCTTCCTGGCGCTCGCGCATGCGCGCGCGCACCGCTGGAGCACGGCCGAGATCGCGCTGGCGCGCAGCCTGGCCGAGCGCATCCGCACCGCGGCCGACGTGGCCCATGCCCACGCCGAGCTGCGCGCGGAGCGCGACCGCAGCCGCGTCATCCTCGACAGCATTACCGAGGGCCTGGTGCTGATCGACCCCGACTGGACCGTGCGCTACCTGAACGCCGAGGGGCTGCGCCTGGGCAACCGCACGGTGGCGCAGGCGATCGGACGCAACCACTGGGAAGTGTGGCCGGACGCCGTCGGCAGCCCGGCCGCGCAGATGTACCACCGGGTGATGCGCGAGCGCGTGCCGGGCCGCGCCGAGTTCCATCAGCAGGAACCCGGCCGCGAGGCGGTGTGGTTCGAGGTGCGCGCCTATCCGGCCCGCGATGGCGGCCTGGTGTGCTCGTTCCTCGATATCAGCGAACGCAAGCAGGCCGAGGAAAAGCTGCGCGCGGCCGACCAGCGCAAGGACGAATTCCTGGCCATGCTGGCGCACGAGCTGCGCAATCCGCTGGCGCCGATCAGCGCCGCCGCCGACCTGCTGCGCATCGGCCGCCTGGACGAGGCGCGCGTGCGCCAGAGCAGCGCCATCATCGGGCGCCAGGTGCGCCACATGACGAGCCTGGTCGACGACCTGCTCGACGTCTCGCGCGTGACGCGCGGCCTGGTCACGCTGGCGCGCGCGCCGGTGGCCGCGCGCACCATCGTCGACGAGGCGATCGAACAGGTGCGCCCGATGTTCGAGGCGCGCCGCCAGTCGCTCGGGGTGCACCTGGCCGATCCCGACGCCACGGTCCTGGGCGACAAGGCGCGCCTGGTGCAGGTGCTGTCCAACCTGCTCAACAACGCCGCCAAGTACACGCCGGAAGGCTTGCGCATCGACGTCTCGGCCGAGGTCGGCGCCGGGCCGGATGGCCAGGGCGGGCGCCTGCGCCTGGTCGTGCGCGACCAGGGCATCGGCATGGAGCAGGAATTGACGCGCCACGTGTTCGACCTGTTCACCCAGGCGCAGCGCTCGTCCGACCGCTCGCAGGGCGGCCTGGGCCTGGGGCTGGCGCTGGTCAAGCACCTGGTCGAGCTGCATGGCGGGAGCGTGTCTTGCGCCAGCCCCGGCCCGGGGCAGGGCAGCAGCTTCGTGGTCGAGCTGCCGCTGATGCAGTCGTCGCCGGACCAGGCCGGCCCGGACGGCGCCGCCCTGGACGGGCAGCGCACCGGCGCCGCCCGTCCGCTGCGCCTGCTGGTGGTGGACGACAACCTCGACGCCGCCGCCACGCTGGGGATGCTGCTGGAAGCCTGCGGCTACGAGGTCGAGGTGGAAAACGATTCGCCGGCCGCGCTGGCGGCGGCGCGGCGCCATCCGCCGGATGCGGCGCTGCTGGACATCGGCTTGCCCGAGATGGACGGCAACGAACTGGCGCGCCGCCTGCGCGCCGATGCGCGCACCGCCGGCATCGTGCTGATCGCGGTGACCGGCTATGGCCAGGAACAGGACCGGCGCGCGGCGTTCGCGGCCGGGTTCGACCACCACCTGGTCAAGCCGGTGGACATGGACCGGCTGGCGGGGCTGCTGGCGGGGATCGAGGCGGGGCGGTAGCCGTGGTCGTTCCCGCGCAGGCGGGAACCCATGTCCTTCAGCGCACCTGCGCGTAATTCGCCGGCACCCACTGGTAGCCCTTGCCCTGCACGACCAGGTGCCCCAGCCCCGGGAACTGCAGGTGCGCGCCGCCGACCAGGGCGCCTTCCTTCGCGGCCGCGTCGAAGGCCTTCCTGCGCGCGGCGTAGGCGGCCTTCTCGTCGCTGTCGAAGGCGATCGTCACCTGCGGATGGTCCATCTGCACGGCCGCTACGTGGATCAGGTCGCCGATCAGCACCAGCTTCTGGCCGCGGCTCTCCACCACGTAGGTCGTGTGGCCCGGCGTGTGGCCGTGTCCGGCCACCGCGCGGATGCCCGGCACCATCTCGCCGTCGCCTTCGATCGCCTTGAACTTGCCGGCCTTGACATAGGGATCCAGCGACGCCATCGCGCCCTGGAAGTAGCCTTTCTTGTCGGCCGGCGCCTTGTCCAGGTTGGCCTGGCTCAGCCAGAAGTCGGCGTCGGCCTTGCCGGCGCGGACGGTGGCGTTGGCGAACACGCGCTTGCCGTCGGCGGCGAGGCCGCCCACGTGGTCCGGGTGCATGTGGGTGATCAGGATCTCGTCGACCTGCTCCGGCTGGTAGCCGGCGGCTTTCAGGTTGGCGACCAGCTTGCCCAGCGTGGGGCCGAACAGCGTGCCGGCGCCGGTGTCGACCAGCACCAGCTTGCTGCCGGTATTGACCAGGAAGGCATTGTCCGACGTCTCGGTCGG
>DAMAFT010000474.1:0-422 GCA_031995805.1 Massilia sp. | reverse complement strand
GGCATCCTGCTTCAGCAACTGGTCCATCGGCAGGTCGACCGTGCCGTCGTTGAGCGGCGTGACTTCGAAGTCGCCGACCATGACGCGGTAGTAGCCCGGCGCCGGGCTCTTGACCATCGGGGCGGCCGCCTGGGCGGCGGGGAGAGCGGCGCCGGCCGCGAGCAGGGTGGCCAGCAGGGTGCGGCGCAGGGTGTCGGTCATGTCTTGTCCTCGATAAGCGTTGGCGCGGGGATGCGCATCTTGCTTATCGTACATGAACATGCCTGCCCGTGCAGGTACGCCGATGCTTTGCAGGTCCTGGCCGGGCGGCGCGCCAATGGGTCCGTGGACAGCGCGGCAGGTCTCGTGCGCGGCGCTGTGCAGCAGGCGGGGGGGGGGGCGCCGGCGACATCGCGCCGCGCGGGAAGGGACGCGGATGGCGT
>DAMAFT010000473.1:0-4148 GCA_031995805.1 Massilia sp. | reverse complement strand
CTGGTGGTACGTGGCGCGCGGGCGCGGCCGGCGCGATGACTGAAGCCGCCGCGCCGGGACGGGACCCCGGCCGGCGCTGGCGCGCCGCCTCCGCCGCCGACGTCGAATACGTCGCCGGCCACAAGAACATGCTGCAGCTGATCGAGCTGCGCTGGATCGCCGTCATCGGCCAGGTCACCACCATCGCCGGCGCGATCCTCGTGTTCGACGTGCCGCTGCCGCTGGTACAGATGCTCGAGGTGCTGGCCTGCCTGATCGCCTTCAACGTCGCCAGCCACCTGCGCTGGCACGAACACCGTCCCGTCACCAACAGCGAACTGTTCCTGGCGCTGCTGGTGGATGTCGCCAGCCTGACGATACAGCTGTACCTGTCGGGCGGCGCCAGCAATCCCTTCGCCTTCCTCTATCTGCTGCAGGTGATCCTGTCGGCGGTGCTGCTGGAAGCCTGGTCGACCTGGACCATCGTCGCCATCACGCTGGCCTGTCTGGCCGGCCTGTCGATCTTCGCCCCGCCGCTGGCACTGCCGTTCGACCACGGGCGCGGCATCGCCAGCCTGTACGTGCAGGGCATGCTGGTGTGCTTCGTGCTGGACGCCGCGCTGCTGGTCATCTTCATCCTGCGCATTACCAATACCCTCAAGACGCGCGCCGCGCAACTGGCCGACCTGCGCCAGCGGGCCGCCGAGGAAGAACACATCGTGCGCATGGGCCTGCTCGCCTCGGGCGCGGCGCACGAACTGGGCACGCCGCTGGCCACGCTGTCCGTGATCCTGGGCGACTGGAAGCGCATGCCCGAATTCAAGGAGAACCCCGACCTGATCGAGGAAATCTCCGAGATGGAAACCCAGCTCAAGCGCTGCAAATCGATCGTCAGCGGCATCCTGCTGTCGGCCGGCGAGGCGCGCGGCGAATCCACGCGCCGCACCACGATCCGCACCTTCCTCGACGAACTGGTGGCGGACTGGCGCGCCAGCCGTCCGGTGCGCGATTTTTCCTATGTCAACCGCATCGAGCAAGACTTGCCGGTGGCCTTCGACTCGGCGCTGCGGCAGATGATCGACAACGTGCTCGACAACGCGCTGGAGGCGCCGTCCGACTGGGTCGGGCTGGAAGCGAGCCTGGATGCCGGCACGCTGGTGCTGGCGGTGACCGACCGCGGCCCCGGCTTCGCGGCGGCGATCCTGGCGCAGTTCGGCACGCCGTACCAGTCGAGCAAGGGCCGGCCGGGCGGCGGCCTGGGCCTGTTCCTGGCGGTCAACGTGGCGCGCACGCTGGGCGGCTCGGTAGCGGCGACCAACCTGCCCGGCGGCGGGGCGCGGGTGACGCTGAGCTTGCCGTTGTCGGCGATGGCGTTGCGGCAGGAATAGGGTCGCCGTTCGCGCGCAGGCAGCGACGGTGAAGGCGTCACGCCCCGCCGTCCGCTTCCAATGCCGCATGCCACCGCGCATACGGCGTATTCTTCACCATGCGCCGGTTGAGGTCCGGCGCGCCGTCGTCCCACCATACCGGCCCGCGCTCGCCCAGGTCGCGCTTGGCCGCATCGACCGCGTCGCGCGCGCGCCGTTCGGCGTTCGCGTCGCCGGCCTTCGTCGCACGGCCGACGTCGCGGCGCGCGGTCATGAGTTGCTTGACGAGTTCCGCGCGCCGCGCCTGCGGCAGATGCGGGTCGCTGCAGCGCCACAGGCGGCCCGCCACGACGAAGTAGCGGCCGTCGGGCGTGACGGGGTATCGGTTCGGCGGTGCCATGGCCACACTATAGCTGCAATCGATCCGCAAGGGCGCCCGTGGCGGCATCGTGATGACCGCGTCCGAGGCATCACGAAGAATCATGCGCCCGCTCGGGCGGGGCGACGATCGCGGCGCGGCGCGGCCCGCGAGTACGAAAATTCCGACAAACGGTCGCTCTGTCCGCTGGCACTATTGTCGAGCACTCGGCGCTTACGATGGTGCCGACGCGTACAGGAGCGAGGGATCATGCCGGAGCAGTCAGCAAGCGTATCGAGAAGTGAGCGTGAAGGAAGTTACTGTGGCAGAACCGGCGCCGGCAGCGGACGCCGCAAGCACGTTCACAGTCGAACGGGCAAAGGGCATCCTGCGAGCACCGGTAGCGCCGAACTCGAAGTGGCGTGCCGGCGCATCCGCCGGCAACCTGGGTGGGCCGGCCCGTAGCGGCCGCCACGCATGGCCGCACGGACGGAGGCGGGCGGCATGCCTGCCGCCCCGGGTCTTACACGATGAAGTCCCACTGGCCAGCGCCCAGCGCATGGCCGACGATTTCCACCGACTGCAGCATGCCGTCCGCCACCTGCTGCAGGCTGGCGCCGTGCTGCATGGCGTCGAGCCAGAACGCGGCGCCTTCAGCGTCGGCGGCGCGTCCGAACAGCGCCTGGTACAGCACGCCGACGTCGTGGGCGGCGTCGCCGCTGAACGCGGCCTGGTGGGCCTGGCCCTCCGCCGTGCCGACCATGGCGACGGCGATCGCGCCCAGGGTGGCGCCGGCCTTCTGCGCGTTGCCCCAGAACTCGATGCCGGCCACGTCGGCCTGGCGGCCCACCACGTCGGCGTACAAGCCGGCGATGGTCGACAGGGCGGCGCGGTTCTGCACGGCGACGTCGCCGTCGGCGAAGCGCAGCGTCTCGACGTTCACGACATAGGCCTGGTCGTGGTTGCCGGCGACGGCGGTGACGACCAGGTGGCCGTCGTGCTCCTCGATCGTGTACGCAGCGCGGGCGCCGGCGAAGATCGCCGTGTCCGCGCCCTGGCCGCCATGCATCAGCGTCGCGGCCGGGCTGCGCGCGTCGGCGCTCGACTGGCTCGATGCGTCGCCGGTGGCGGCGGACGCGCCGAGCCGCAGCGTGTCGTTGCCGCCGCCGCTGAACACCGAGCTGGCCTGGCCGGCGCCGACGGTCACCGCCTGCGCGGCGTCGTCGCCCGTGATCACCTGGCCGGGCGTCGCGCCGGTCACCGTCGCGGTGCCGACCAGGGCGGCGAAGTCGACGCCCTTCAGCGCGATCGTGTTGCCGGCGCCGACGCCGCTGGTGTCGATCACCAGCGCGGTGTGCTGGCTGGCGCTGCTGGTGCCGGCCAGCGTCAGCGTGGCGCCGGTGATGCCCGTGCCCGTCACCGGGGTGACGGTCTGGACCAGCAGCGGCACCGTGGCCGGCAGCAGGTCGAGGAAGGACTGGCCGTTGCCGGTCAGGTGGCCCTGGTCGGCGGCGTCGTGGTCCGGCGTGGCGCTGCGGATGGCCTGGATCAGCTGCTCGGCGGCGCCGGCGCCGGCCTGGCTCTGGCCGCCGATGGCGCCCAGGCCGAAGCCGGCCGGCACCTGGGCCAGCAGCAGGTTGGCGCCGCCGCCGGTCGCCAGCGGGATGTCGGCGACGCCGGCGCTGCCGCTCGACTCGGTGCGGTCCGCCACCACGATCGGGACGGTCGTCTGCGTACCGAGCTGGCCGCCCGGCAGGGCCACGGTCTGCTGCGTGACCGGCGTGCCGTCGATGAAGGTCGCGGGCGGCTGCGGTGGCGGGACGATGGTCAGCGTGAGGGCGATGCCGGCCAGCGAGACGTTGCCGGCGGCGTCGGCCTGCGTTGCCGTCAAGCGGTGCTCGCCCAACGACAGCGTGGCGCTGGTGGCGCTCCAGTGGCCGCTGCCGTCGGCGACGGCGGTGCCGACGACGGTCTTGCCGTCGCTATCGTACAGCGTGACGCGGGCATTCGCCTCGGCGCTGCCGCTCAGTACCGGCCGTACCGTCTCGGTAATGCCGTCGCCGCGGGTGCCGGTGTCGCTGGCCGCATCGAGCGCCGGCGCGGCGGGCGCCAGCGGCGCGGTGCCGTCCACCGTGAGTTGCAGCGCCTTGCCGGCGAGCGACAGGTTGCCCGCCACGTCGGTCTGCGTGACCGTCAGCGTGTGCACGCCGTCGGCCAGGCTGCTGGACGCGATGCTCCACTTGCCGGCCGCGTCGGCGGTGGTGGTCCCCAGCAGCGTGGTGCCGTCGGTGTCGTACAGGCGCACCGTGGCCAGCGCTTCGGCGCTGCCGCCGACGGTGGGCGTGCGCACGCTGGTGATGCCGTCGCCGGCGCTGCCGCTGTCGCTGGCCGCGGCCAGGATCGGCGCGCCCGGCGGCGCCGCCTTCGTGTCGACGGTCACCGCC
>DAMAFT010000472.1:0-4158 GCA_031995805.1 Massilia sp. | reverse complement strand
ATGAGCCTCATGGTCATTTTTGATGCACATCAACGATTTCGTTGCAGCGCATCAATAAACTGATCTTCGCTGAATCACAAACAACGCGAAGAAAGGTAACACCATGAACAAGTCGATGCTGAAACTGATGTTGGCCGCCCTGGGCTTTGCAGCGTTCGCTGCCCCCGCGATGGCGCAGGACCAGTCGTCGCCGTGGTTGGTACGTGCGCGCGCGGTCCACATCGACCCGGCCGACAAGTCGGACCCGGTCGGCGGTACCGGCGCCAGCAATCGCCTGCACGTCGAAGACAAGTGGATTCCCGAAGTCGACATCTCGTACTTCTTCACCCCGAACTGGGCGGCCGAGCTGATCCTGACCTACCCGCAGAAGCACACCGTCACGCTGGACGGCGCCAGCATCGGCAGCTTCAAGCACCTGCCGCCGACCTTGACCCTGCAGTACCACTTCCTGCCGGGCGCCACCATCGACCCGTACGTCGGCGCCGGCATCAACTACACGCTGCTGTCGAAGGTGCGCCTGCTGAACGGCGGCGCCAGCCTCGAGCACGACAGCGTCGGCGGCGCGATCCAGGCCGGCATCGACTTCAAGATCGACAACAAATGGTCGGTCAACCTCGACGTCAAGAAGGCCCAGATCCGCAGCGACGTGATGATCGGCGGCGCCAAGGCCAGCCGCGTCAAGGTCGACCCGGTGCTGTTCGGCGTGGGCGTCGGCTACCGCTTCTGATTTTTTGTAACGATTGCCGCTTTCTCCAAAAGCGCAGCCGGTCCCTGCCGGCTTTTACGACCGGCCGCCTGGCCGGTTTTTTTTCATGCCTGCGCCAGCACCGCGGGCAGGGCGCCGCGCAGCGCATTGCAGACGACGATCTCCTGCGCCCGCTCGAGCGTCTCGCGCGTGATCGGGACCTCGACCGCGCCCCAGGCCGGATCGTCCAGCAGCACGGCGCGCATCACGCCCGGCAGCACGCCGGCCGACAGCGGCGGCGTGACCCAGCGGCCGGCCACGCGCACGAACACGTTGCTGCGCCCGCCTTCGGCCAGTTCGCCGCGCTCGTTGAAGAACAGCGTGTCGAAGGCGCCCGCGCGTTCCGCCGCGCGCCAGGCGGCGTCGTAGCGTCCGCGCACGCTGGTCTTGTGGCGCAGGAACAGGTCGTTCGCGCGCACCGGCGCGTCGGCCAGCAGTACTTTCACGGGCCCGGCCAGCGGCGCCAGCACGGCGGTCTGCGCCGTCACCTCGCCGCTGGCCGGCAGCGCCAGGCGCAGGCGGTGCGGCACGCCGGGCGGCAGCACCTCGCAGGCGGCCAGCACGCCGGCGCGCGCCAGTTCCTCGCTGTACGGATAGCCGAAGTAGGCGGCCGACGCGGCCAGCCGCGCCAGGTGGCGCTCCAGGTGGCGGCCGCCTTCCTCGCGCGTGGCGTACAGGGTCTCGAAGAGTTCGAACGCGTTCGGCAGGCCGGTGAGGAAGCGCGCCTTCAGGCGGCATTCCGCGAATTCGGATGCGGCCGCGCTGTCGTGCACGATGCCGGCGCCCACGCCCAGTTCGCCGTGGCGCACGCCGCCCTGTTCCGGCTGCAGCACCAGGGTGCGGATCGGCACCGACAGGCAGAAGTCGCCGAAGCCGGCATCGGGCCGGGCGGGCGGATCGATCCAGCCCAGGGCGCCCGTGTAGATGCCGCGCGCGGCCGGTTCCAGTTCGTGGATGATTTCCATCGTGCGGCGCTTGGGCGCGCCGGTGATCGAGCCGCACGGGTACAGGGCGGCGAAAAGGGCGTCCAGCGTCGTGCCGGGCGCCAGTTGCGCCTGCACGGTGGACGTCATCTGCAGCACGCTGCTGTAGCGCTTGACCTCGAACAGCGCGGGCACGCCGACGCTGCCGGTGCGCGCCACGCGTCCCAGGTCGTTGCGCAGCAGGTCGACGATCATCAGGTTCTCGGCGCGGTTCTTCTCGTCGGCCGCCAGCTGGCTGGCGCGCACCGCGTCCAGCAGGTCGTCGCCGCTGGCCGGCGCCGTGCCCTTCATGGGCCGCGCCAGCAGGCGCCCGACATCGTGGCGCACGAACAGTTCCGGCGACAGCGACAGCACGGTCCTGCCGTCGGGCAGGGCAATCAAGGCGCCGTAGGGCACCGGCTGGCGCGCGCGCAGGCGCGCATACAGCGCGGACGGCGCGCCGAAGGCGTCGAAACGCAGGCGGTAGGTGTAGTTGACCTGGTAGGTGTCGCCGGCGGCGATGTCGTCGCGGATGCGCTCGATCGCGCGCGTGAAGGCGGGTTCGTCGACGTTGGCGCGCAGGTTGGCGATGCCGGCCGGCGTCTCGTCCATCCCGTCGCCGGCGCCGGCATGGCGCGCCGCCAGCCAGGCCGCCACGCCTTCGGCATCGAGCCGCTCGACGCGCCCGAACAGCAGCACCTGGGCCAGCGGCGCCTGCGCTTCCTGCGGATGGGCGGCGATGCCGAGCATCCGTTCGCCCAGCTCGTAGGTCAGCACCGGCACCGCGTACAGGCCGCGCCGCAGCGCGTCCTGCAGGCCGGCCAGCAGCTTCGGCCAGTCCTCGATGCGCTGGCAGGCCAGCGTGCCGGCATGGTCGCGGTACAGGCGCGAGCGGGCCTGGCGCGCGCCTTCCGGACTGGCGTCGTCGAGCAGGGCGAAGACGTCGCTCATGGCATGCTCAGGCCGCGAGCAGCAGGGCCAGCTGCACGGGGCTGTTCTCTGCCGGCTGCTGCCTGAAGCCGGTCTTGGCGAAACGGTGCCAGCGCCCGGTCACGTAGGACACCAGCAGGGCGGCGCGCGCGGCCACGTCTTCCTCGCGGCCGTGGCCCTGGGTGACGGCCACGCGCAGGGCCTGCTTGAAGGCCATCTCGACCTTGTCGTAGAACTGGTTCATGCGCAGTTGCAGGCGCTCGTCCTCGCCGACCAGCGCGTCGCCGATCAGCACGCGCGTCATGCCCGGGTTGTTGGAGGCGAACGACAACAGCATCTGCAGCATCGCGTGGGCCTGGGCCACGCCGTCTTCCTCGCGCTCGGCGATCTGGTTGAACAGGCCGAAGACGCTCGACTCGATGAAGTCGAGCAGGCCCTCGAACATCTGCGCCTTGCTGGCGAAGTGGCGGTACAGGGCGGCTTCCGATACGGACAGCCGGGCGGCCAGCGCGGCCGTGGTGATCTTCTCGCCCTTCGGATGTTCGAGCATCGCGGCCAGGGCCTGGAGGATCTGCAGTTTGCGCTGGCCTGGCTTGGTGCTTGCCATGTTTTCCTAGCTCTTTCAGTGTGTTGGACTTCTAGTCTGGTGATCGCAGCCGGTTCATGTGCGCCGGCAGTCGAAGTACGGATTTTACTTTGACATCGACCCAGGCGGGCCGTTTGACCATCCGCGGCAGCGGGGCTTTGCCGATCGGGTCGCTGTAGCGCAGGTATTGCGTCACCCATGCGGTGCGCAGCCCGAGCTGCTTGGCGTGCTTCAGGTTGACCAGCGTGTCCTCGACCAGGATGCAGCGCCGCGGCGCCAGGCCGTGGCGGCGCAGCAGCCGGCGCAGCATCAGCTTCGACGGCTTGGGCCGCAGCTGGCCGTGCACGCGCATGTCCTCGATGGCGATATGGTGGGCGAAGTGGCGCTGCAGGCCGATGTGCCTGACCAGCCCGGTCGAATAGGCGGTGGGGGCGTTGGTCAGCAGGATCTTGCGGCCGGGCAGCCGGCGCAGCAGCTTCGACAGGCCGCGCTCGGTGCGCACCAGGTCCTGGAAGGCGCCGATGTCGTGGGTCTCGCGCAAAAAATCGGCCGGATCGACGTGGTGGTGGCGGATCATGCCGAGCAGGGTGGCGCCGTAGCGCTTCCAGTAGCCGATGCGCGCGGCGTCCACCAGCGCCTGCGCGGCCGGCGTGGTGCCGTCGCCCAGCACGCGCGCGATGTACGTGTTCATGTTGGCGCTGATCGCCGGGAAGATCGCGTGCGAGGCGTCGTGCAGGGTGTTGTCGAGATCAAACAGCCAGACGGGGGTGGAAAGTTTGGACACGGGAGGAGGGAGTTGACGCGACAGCCGAAGATTATATCGGCTTGCAGGAGCAGAAATAAAAAATGCTCCCCGAAGGGAGCATTCTCTAATAAATCCTGGCGGAGCGGACGGGGCTCGAACCCGCGACCCCCGGCGTGACAGGCCGGTATTC
>DAMAFT010000471.1:0-4170 GCA_031995805.1 Massilia sp. | reverse complement strand
CGTACGGATCGGCCAGCGGGTTGCGCAGCAGCGCCTGCATCAGCACGCCGGACAGCGCCAGCGCGGCGCCGGTGACGAAGGCCATCAGCGCGCGCGTGGCGCGCAGCTCGAGCAGCGACGCGGCCAGCGTGTCGGTGCGGCCCTGCAGCACCTGCGCCAGCGCCTCCGGCAGCTCGGAGAAGGCAACGGCGATCGAGCCGCTCATGCCGGCCACGAGCAGGCTGGCGATGGCGGCGCACAACAGGGCGCCGACGATCAGGACGGCGCGCTGGCGCAGGAGGAGCGGGGCGGTGTGCATGCTGGCTTTGGGGTGTGGTAGGTGGATCAGCGGATGCCGTAGCGCAGCGCCGCGAACCAGGTCTGGCCGGACGTGCGGTAGTTGCGCGCCAGTTCGTAGCGTTTGTCGGCGACGTTCTCCACGCGCAGCAGCAGCGACCAGTCACGGCTCACGTGCCAAGTAGTGTACAGGTTCACGAGGCCGTAGCCGCCCAGGCGGTTGCGGTTGGCGGCGTCGTCGAAGCGCTGGCCGGAACCCTGCACCTCGGCGCCGACGGCAAGCGCGCCGATCTCGTAGTCGGCGGCGACGCTGGCGTGGCGCCTGGCGCGGCGCGCCAGCTGCTTGCCGGTGGTGTCGTCGCGCGGATCCTGGAAGTCGGCGCTGGCGCGCAGGTTCAGGGCGCCGAAGTGCGAATCCGCCGACATCGTCAGGCCTTCCAGCGTGGCGCGGTTGACGTTGTAGGCGCAGCTGCCGGTGGCCGCGCCCGGGCAGGGCGTGACGCTGACGATCATGTCGGTCAGGCGGTTATGGTAGTAGTTGGCCTGCAGTGCGGTGCCGGCCACCTGCCAGCGCACGCCCGCTTCCGCGTTCTTGCCCTGTTCCGGCTTGTTGGTCGGCAGGCCGTAGCCCGGGAAGTACAGTTCGTTGAAGGTCGGCGCGCGGTAGCTGGTGCCGTAGCTGGCGGTGGCGCGCAGGTCCTTGCCGAATTCGTAGCCGTAGCCGGCCGCGCCGGTGGTCTTCGAGCCGTACACGGAGTGGTCGTTGCGCACGCTGAGGTCGACCAGGTGGCTGCCGCGGCGCAGGTCGTACGAGGCCGCCACCGAATTGGTGACGCGGGCGCGGGTCAGGTCGCGGCTGGAGCTGGACAGCACGTCTTCCTTGCGGTGGCCGAGCAGCACCTGCAGCGTGTCCGGGCCGACGGCGATCGTGTTCTGCCAGGTGAGTTCGTCCTGGCGCGTGTCGATCTGGCTGACGCCGGACGCCGTGAAGCTGCCCGACTTGTCGTTGGCGCGCGAGGCTTGCACGGTGCTGTGCCAGTTCGGCAGGATCCGGTTGTTCGAGAAGATGGAGTAGCTCTCGAGTTCCTGCATGTTGTGGGTGTCGTAGGCGTTGCTGCCGTTGTCGTACTGCGCCGTGATGCGGCTCTTGAGAAGCTGGGCGCCGATCTCGTGGCCCGGCGCCAGCTGCACGGCCACGCGGCCGTTGAAGCTGTTGCGGGTATAGCCATCGTCGTCGCGGTTGTAGCTGGTGCCGACGGCCGGCAGCGTGGCGTTGAAGCCGCGCGATTCCTCGCGCGCGCCGGTCAGCGCATAGCTGACCGCGTGCTCGCCGCCGGTCGAGCCGGCGACGCTGGCGTCGTACCGGTTGGTGCCGTAGGTGCCGCCGCCGCCGCTGGCGGTGAACACCGGGGCGCCTTCGGTTTTCTTCGTGAAGATCTGGATCACGCCGCCGATCGCGTCGGCGCCGTACAGGGAGCTGAGCGGGCCGTAGACGACTTCGATGTGGTCGATCGCGCCGAGCGGGATCGCGTTCCAGCTGGCGGTGCCGGTGGTCGAGGAGCCGACGCGCACGCCGTCGACCAGCACCACCACCTGGTTGGCATTGGAGCCGCGCAGGTAGACGCTGGTGCTGGTGCCGGGTCCGCCGTTGCGGACGATCTCGATGCCGCGCTGGCGACGCAGGATGTCGGCGACGGAGCCGGCGCCGGCGCGGGTGATTTCCTCGTTGCCGATGACGGTGACGTCGGCGATCACTTCCTCGGCGCGCTGCGGCGTACGGTTGGCGGTGACGACGACGGTTTCCGGCGCGCCGGTGTCGGCGCAGGCATCGGGGGCGGCAACGGCGAATGCCAGCGACACGGCGGTCGCCAGGCGGGATACTTGATGGTGCATGGTCTTCTGATTGTTGGACAACCGGCCGACGTCCCCGTCAGCCAGGTGAACGAAAGCGCGGGAGGTCCGCACTTCCACCTTTTGGCCGGTATCCGGGCTGGCAAGTCTGGCCGTCCGACCTTCCCATGCATGAGCACAGTGGTATGTGAGGACGGTTGCCGCGCAGGCGATGCGTGATACGCATTGCGCGCTGCGGCACTTGCTTACCGTTGCGGGGGCAGCACACCTTGAACCCTGCCGTTGCGGCGAAGGCTTCGTGTTTCCCGTTTAACTGCGCCCGAGAACACGGGCGCGAGCACCAAAACCGGGCAATTATACGGCTTTTAGGCGGCGCCGTCGGCGGTTTCCAGCACCAGCAGCTCGCCGTAGCCGATGCGGTGCGGCGTTTGCGCAGCCTGCAACGCGGCCTGCTCGAGGTCGTCGACGGCATCCAGCGCGCGCAGCAGGCGGATGGTGCCGGCGTGGCAGATCAGCAGCGCTTCGCGCACGCCGGCCCGCAGCAGGTCGGCGCGGAAGGCGGCGACGCGGCGCGCCACGTCGAGCACGCTTTCGCCACCGCCGGGCCGGTGATGAAGCAGATCGGCGTTCCACGCATCGACCTCGGCGCGCGGGATGTCCGACCAGGGGCGCAGTTCCCAGGCGCCGAAATCCATCTCGGCCAGGCGCGCATCGAATTGCAGCGCCGCCGCCCGCAGGCTGCGCGCCAGCAGTGCGCAGCGCTGCAGCGGGCTGGCGTAGACCGGCAGGCGCCCCGGCAGGCCCGCCATCCGCAATGCCGCCCGCACGTGCGCCAGCGCTGCCGCATCCGGCGCCACGTCGGCCGCGCCGTAGCACAGGCCGGGCGCGACGGCCGGTTGCGGATGGCGTAGCAGGTGCAGCTTCATGCGTCCCAGGCGCCGCGGCCGAGCGTGGCCAGGATCGCGACGTAGACGAAGACCTCGGCCAGTTGCTGCACCGCGCCCAGGCAGTCGCCCGTGTAGCCGCCCAGCCGCCGGACGAATGTGCGGCCCAGCCAGAGGGCCGCGCCGGCCGCGGCCAGCAGGGCGGCGACCACCGCGCCGGGCGCGAGCCAGCCGCAGGCCGGCAGCAGCAACGCCGGCAACGCGCAGGTGAGGGCGGCGATGGCGAATTCGGCGCCGCTCATGCGGGTGGCGAGCGGCTTGGCCTTGCCCTCCGCGCGCACGTAGTCCAGTTTCCAGATGAGGGCCGCCGCGGCCAGGCGCGACAGCGGATGGGCGAGCAGCAGCGCGGCCAGCGCCGCGCGCGGCGGCAGCGTGGACAGGGCCGCGAGCTTGGCCGCCAGCATGCAGACGATGCCGATCGCACCGTAGGCGCCGACGCGCGAATCCTTCATGATCTCGAGCGCGCGTTCGCGCGTCATGCCACCGCCCAGGCCGTCGCAGGTGTCGGCGAAGCCGTCTTCGTGGAACGCGCCGGTGACGTAGATGGACGCCGCGGTCGACAGCACGGCCGCCACCGGCGCCGGCAGTACCTGGGCGGCCAGCCAGTACACGGCGGCGGCGATGGCGGCCACCACGCCGCCCACCAACGGAAAATAGCGCGACGCGTGCTGCAGCCAGCTCGCCTCGAAGCCGACCCAGCCCGGAATCGGCAGGCGCGTGAAGAATTGCAGCGCGACGAAGAAGAGGCGGACCTGTTGCATAACGGGGTATGCCTCCCGGTCAGGCGGCGCCAGACTTTTCGCTGACGCTGGCCGAGGCGAAGGTCGCCATCTGCGCCAGGAAGCTGGCGGCGGCGTGCAGCAGCGGCAGGGCGAGGGCGGCGCCGGTGCCTTCGCCCAGGCGCAGGCCGAGCTGCAGCAGCGGCGCGGCGCCCAGTTGATCGAGCATGCGCCGGTGGCCGGCTTCGTCGGAGCAGTGCGCGAACACGCAGTAGTCGAGGACGGCGGGCGCCACGCGCGCCGCCACCAGCAGGGCGCTGGTGACGATGCAGCCGTCGATCAGCAGCACCTTGCGCAGCTCGGCCGCCTTCAGCATGGCG
>DAMAFT010000470.1:0-4173 GCA_031995805.1 Massilia sp. | reverse complement strand
CGGACGCAGCGTGTTGGTGTGGCCCTGGTCCTGCTTCGAGTAGGTGGCCATCAGCTTCAGTTCCGGGGTGGCGGCGATCGAGCCGGCAACCGACCAGATCTTGGTTTCGATGGCGTTGCGCTCGTAGGCGATCATCGCGGCGGCCGGACCGTTGTTGTAGGTGCCAGCGACCGAGAACGGGTTGGTCGAGCCTTGCGCATTGGCTGCGTACGAGGTCGCGCCAGCGCCCAGGCCGGTGATGGCGGCGCCGCCGTTGGCTTCTTTCGATGCCCACGAAGCGTTGACCTGGAAGCCGTTCGAGACCGGCGAGTTGTAGAAGATCGCGTTCGAGACGCGGTTCGAGTTGGCCGAGCCGGTGCCGTTGCCGTACACGCCGTCCAGCGGCGCCGAGTTGAAGCCGGCGACCGAGATGTCGGTATAGAAGCCGGCCTGGTTCGGCAGGCCGTGCCACGGTTCGAACGAACCGACGATTTCCTGGAACGGGGTCAGGCCGCGGCCCAGGCGGACCATACCGAAGTCACCCTGCAGGCCGACGCGGCTCTGGCCCTGGAACAGCGGACGGTTGCCGTTGTTTTCGGTGGTGCCGGTGTCCGGGTCGTAACGCATTTCGATCTGGAACAGTGCTTTCAGGCCATTGCCCAGGTCTTCGGTGCCCTTGAAGCCCAGGGTGTTGGCAGCGCGCTTGCCGATGTTCAGGGTCTGGCCGGTGGCCTTGCTGACGCCAACGTCGATGTTGCCGTAGATCTGAACAGCGGTTTGTGCTTGGGCTACGCCGGCGAATGCGCCGAGCAGAGCGACTGCCAGGAGTGATTTTTTCATCTAGTTGTATCCTTATAAAATGAATCGCAGGAATCCACAGAGCATTGAGATTTTTTTTGGTTTCTGAATGCTCGGATGTGTGAACCTTAAATGCTTAACGCGTCAATCTTGTTCGATTGGTCAATTATGACTGTTTCACTTGGTGGAAAGCCAATAAATCCAATCGTGCTGTTGTTTTTTCGAAACGCGGACGCTTGTGCGCGGTCACAATCTTAAGTTTTGTTTAAGTTGCTGTCATGCATTATTTCACTTCGGTGACACGGCACTATTTGTGCGAACGCAAACGCTCACCGAATCGCCACCGCGCCGCGCCAGCGCGGCCTTAGACTCTGCCCATCGGTGCGCATGGGCGCCGGAATGGGCTTAAAATGAGCTCATCATTGGACTTCTGCCCGCTTCTGCGTACATTGTCTCGATGTCTCTTGTAATCCAGATAAAGAACAATGGCAAATCGTGAAGAACTGGCCGTGATACGCGGCGCCCGCGCGGGCCGTGCCGAGTTCCAGCTGGCGTTGGGACGGCTCTACCTGTTCGGCAGCGCCGGCCTGCCCCGCAGCCTGCCCACGGCCTTGCACTGGCTCGACCGTGCCGCCCAGCAAGGCTGTGCAGAAGCATGGGAACTCATCGGCAACCACATCCCGCTCGACCTGGCGCGCCACAGCCCCCACCCGGTCACCCTCTGGTACGAGCGCGCCTACGACAACGGCCTCAAGCGCGCCGGACTGGTCTACGCCCAGCTGGTCCTGGACGCGCAGCACGCCGCGCCGCCGCCGGCCGAGCGCGGGAAGGCGTTGCGCGCCCTCGAGGATGCCGCCCATGCCGGTTTTCCGGAGGCGCAATGGCTGCTGGCGCGCACGCACGGCACGCCGCCGGCCGAGGGAGGCGGCATCCCGGCACCCGCCGCCTTCCAGGCCAGCCCGGCCGGACAGCGCTGGCTGCGCGAGGCGGCCGACAGCGGCATGGAGCCCGCCCAGTTCGCCCAGCTCCAGCAGGACTGGGACAATGGCCGCCGCGACGCCTACCTCGCGCGCGCCCTGCCGCTGGCGCGCGTCCTGGCGGGTTCCGACGCCGCCCACGGCCGGGCCGCCGCGCGGCTGGCGCCGGACGACGTGCTGCTGCTGTCGCGCTGTGCGCAACTGGTCGCGGCGGGCCAGGCCGGGCACGACGTCGAATCCGCCGAACTGCTGCGCTTCTGGGAACTGGCGGCGGCCGAGCACGACCGCCATGCCCAGCTGGCCCTCGGCTTGTGGAACGCGCGCATGCGCGTCGACGGCAAGCGCATTCCAGGCGGCAGCGGGGCCGCCAACTTCAAGAAAGCCGTGCGCTGGCTGACGCTGGCCGGCGAGCAGGGCCTGGCCGAAGCCTGGTACGCGCTGTCGCGCATCTATATCAAGCCGGAGTTTTCCCAGCGCAACGTCATGGAAGCGCAGAAATACCTCGAGCAGGCCGCCGGCATGGGGTATCGCGACGCCCAGCTCGAATGCGGCAATGCGGCCTGGCGGGCGCGCCGCGAGAACGAGAACAACGACGTGCGCGCCCTGTTCTGGCTACAGCGCGCGGCCGGGCAGGGTTGCCCGAAGGCGGCGGCGGCGGCGGGCAAGATCGCGCCGCGCAGTCCGGGGGCCTGGGTGCGGCTGGATGCGCTGCTGGCCGGCCGCGACTTGTCGGCCCATCCGCTGCTGGCGGCGCGCCTGGAACTGGCGCAGGTCTTCGGCCTGAGCCGGGCCGAGGCGCTGTTGCTGGACGTGCACGGCGCCGACCGTGGCCACTGTCTCGTGGTCGACATCCGCGCCAGCTACGGCCGCAGCCGGCGCCGGCTGCTGCCGGTCGAGACGGCGCAGGAACGCCAGCTGCTCGACCGCGTGCGCGTGCTGTTCGAGGCCATCGATTGCGGCCCGGGTGGACCGGAAGGGAATTACCGCCAGCGCCTGTACCGCTTGCGCAGCCTGCTGCCCGAGGCAGGGGCGGATGCGGCGGATCCGGATTATTCGCTGGCGGCCTGAAGAGAGGGCCGCATGGGGGGCCGCGGAGGGGTGGGTTTCCCCGCCTGGCAGTGTATATGGAGAGTGCCAGGCGGGCGCGCCGGCAGCGCCGCCGTGGCGGGCCGTCAGAGTTCGATTTCGCCTTCGAACACCGTCTCGGCCGGGCCGCTCATCATGACCGGCTGGCCTTCGCCGGCCCAGTGGATGGTGAGCTGGCCGCCGCGTGCCTGCACCCGTACCGGCGCATCCAGCAAGCCGCGGCGGATGCCGGCCACGACGGCAGCGCAGGCGCCCGTGCCGCAGGCCAGGGTTTCGCCGGCGCCGCGCTCGAACACGCGCAGCTTCACGTCGTTGCGGTCCACGACCTGCAGGTAGCCGACGTTGACGCGCTTCGGAAAGCGCGGATGTTGCTCGATCTGCGGCCCCGTCTCCGCGACCGGGGCCGCGTCGACGTCGTCCACGACCTGCACGGCGTGTGGATTGCCCATCGACACTACCGATACCAGCACGGTCTCTTCCTGGCCGCCGTTCCGCACGGCGAGCGGCCACAGGGTGTCGCGGCCTGCGGCCACGCCGTCCAGGCCGGCGGTGTCGAAGGGGACGCGGGCCGGTTCGAGCACGGGAGCGCCCATGTCCACCGTCACGCTGCCGTCGTCTTCCAGGCGCGGCGTGATGATGCCGGCCATGGTCTGCACGCGGATGCTGCGCTTGTCCGTCAAGCCCTTGTCGCTGACGAAGCGCACGAAGGCGCGCGAACCGTTGCCGCACTGCTCGACCTCGCCGCCGTCGTTGTTGAAGATGCGGTAGCGGAAATCGCAGCCTGCCTCGGTCGGCTGTTCGACGATCAGGATCTGGTCGGCGCCGATGCCGAAGCGGCGGTCGGCCAGGCGCCGCCATTGTTCCGGACCCAGCGCGAGCGGCGCGCGGGTAGCGTCCAGGACGATGAAGTCGTTGCCGGCGCCATGCATCTTGGTGAACTTGAGTTTCATTATTACTAATCCTTATTCGTAGAACGAGGGTTCTCCGGGCGGCCGCGTCTTGAAACGTTTATGCGTCCAGAAGTATTCCGAAGGGTGTTCTCGTACGCGGTCCTCGATGAAGGCGTTCATCCGGCGCGTGGCGTCGACCATGTCCGTGCCCGGGTAGTTTTCCCATGCCGGATAGAACGTGACGCGGTAGCCGGCGTAGTCCGGCAGGAAGGTGGCCACGACCGGGATGACCTTGGCGCCGGTCGCGGCCGACAGGCGGGCGAGCGCCGTCAGCGTGGCGGCCGGGATGCCGAAGAAGGGGACGAAGGTGGCGTCCTTTTCGCCGAAGTCCATGTCCGGCAGCATGAAGTAGGGCAGGCCGTCGCGCAGCGCGCGCAGGATCG
>DAMAFT010000469.1:0-4186 GCA_031995805.1 Massilia sp. | reverse complement strand
GCGGCGATTTCGCGCAGGGCGACGACGGTCGGCTTGTCCTTGGCTTCGACCTTCGGGGTGTGGCCTTGCAGCAACTGACGGGCGCGGTAGGTTGCAGCCAGGGTCAGCTGGAAACGGTTCGGGACGTTCTTCAGGCAATCTTCGATGGTGATGCGGGCCATGGTTTTACTCCTGGGGCAGGCTAATTGGAAAAAATCGAACGGGGCGGTCGAGCAGGACAGGCTGCGGCGCCGGATGTCAGGTGTTTGGCTGGTGTGCGTGGATTCCCAACTGGGCAAACAGCGAGGCGTTGCGGGCTGCCTGCTGGGCGAAGCGCGAACGCGTCGCTTTGACGATCGCCACTAGCTCGGACAAGGCGACGTTGAACTCTTCGTTGATGATAGCATATTCGAACTCGGGAGCGTGAGCGATCTCGCCGCCGGCCGCCAGCAGCCGGCGCGTGATGATGTGCGGCTCGTCGGTGCCGCGCTTGTTCAGGCGCTCTTCCAGCGCCGCGATCGACGGCGGCAGGATGAAGATGCCGGCGGCGTCGGGGAACTGCTTCTTGACCTGGCGCGCGCCCTGCCAGTCGATTTCCAGCAGGATGTCGGTGCCGGTCTTCATTTCCTGTTCCACCGTCAGGCGGCTGGTGCCGTAGTAATTACCGTGCACCTCGGCCCATTCCAGGAACTCGCCGCGCTCGGCGCGGGCGACGAAATCCTCGGCGGTGGTGAAGTGGTAATGCACGCCGTCCTGCTCGCCCGGGCGCGGCTGGCGCGTCGTGGTCGAGATCGACAGCTTGATGCCGGGTTCCTGCGCCAGCAGGGCATTCACCAGGGTCGATTTGCCGGCGCCGGAGGGGGCGGCGACAATGAACAGGCTGCCGGAGAAGGCGGTCGTGAGCATGGTGGTTTCCTTTGTATGACGTATGGTTCGCTATTTTCGCATTGCGGCGGTTCGCAATGCAATTGGACGCGTGGACGGCTCCGCCGTCCACGCGTCCAACACGGCCTGCCGGCGCCTGGAGTCAGTCGGGGTCAGAGCCCACCCGTGGAAACCGGGCTCTGACCCCGATCTTGAGTCAGTCGAGGTCAGAGCCCACCCGTGAAAACCGGGCTCTGACCCCGATCTTGTAGTCAGTCGAGGCCAGAGCCCACCCGTGGAAACCGGGCTCTGACCCCGATCATTTGATTATTCGAGGTTCTGCACCTGCTCGCGCATCTGCTCGATCAGCAGCTTGAGTTCCATCGACGCATCCGCCAGCTCCTTGACGGAAGCCTTGGCGCCCAGCGTGTTCGCCTCGCGGTTCAGTTCCTGCATCATGAAGTCGAGGCGCTTGCCGACCTGGCCGCCCTTCTTGAGGATGTGGCGGGTCTCGTTCAGGTGCGCGGTCAGGCGCGACAGTTCTTCCGAGACGTCGATGCGGATGCCGTACAGCGTGACTTCCTGGCGGATGCGCTCGAATACTTCCTGGCGCGTCAATACGCTCGGGTTGCCGTGGCCGGCCAGGCCGAGGGCGTCCTGCATGCGCTCGACGGCCTTTTGCTGGAACTGCGAGATCACCTGCGGGATCAGGGGCGTGATGCGCTTGACGATGGCTTCCATCGATTCGATGCGCGAGACCAGCATCGCTTCCAGCGCCGCGCCTTCGCGCCTGCGGCTGTCGACGAAGGCGGCGATGGTCTTCTGCGCCAGGGCGGCGACGTCGGCCTGCAGCGACTCCTGGCCGATCTGCGCTTCCTCGACGACGCCCGGCCAGCGCAGCAGTTCGGCCACGGTCATCAGGGGCGCCGACACGAAGTGGCGCGTGACTTCGGTCTGCAGCCGCGCCAGGTCGGCCAGCAGGTCGTGGTTCAGGGCTTGCGAACCGCCCGCTGCCTTGCGACCGAAGGACAGGCGGACTTCGACCTTGCCGCGCGAGGTCGCGGCCATGATCGCGGAGCGCAGGTCCGGTTCCAGCGCGCGCAGCTCGTCGTTGATGCGGAATTGCAGGTCGAGGAAGCGCGAATTGACGCTCTTGATCTCGATCGTCAGCGTGCCGGCAGCACCCTCGCTGGTGGCGACCGCATACCCTGTCATGCTAGAAATGCTCAATGGAATCCCCGGTTTCATGGGATTTCGCGGTCGCCCCGCGCTGGCGCGGCGTGGTTGCCGCGAACGCCGGGGTTTTTCGAAATCCCTTTATTCTTTACAAAGCGGTGATTTATCCACACAATCGCCGTGTTTAGCAAGGAATACTTTTCCCACATGGCTGCCCAAAATAACGCACCCCTGCCTGATGGGCTGGAAATTGGCGGATATCGCATTGTAAAGAAAATTGCGTCCGGCGGGTTCAGTATTGTTTATCTTGCATATGATGGCGACGGCAATGCGGTCGCCATCAAGGAATACCTGCCCAGCGCCCTGGCCCTGCGCCCGCCCGGCGCACTGGTGCCGGTGGTGTCGCGCCCCAACCTGCCGGTGTTCCGCATCGGCCTGAAATGCTTTTTCGAGGAGGGGCGGGCGCTGGCGCGCATCGTGCACCCGAACGTGGTGCGGGTGCTGAACTTCTTCCGCGCCAACGATACGGTCTACATGGTCATGGCCTACGAATCCGGACACTCGCTGCAGGAACACGCGGCCCGCCTGGCGGCGCGCGGCGCCCGCATGGCCGAGGCCTTCATCCTGCGCGTCTTCCACGGCGTCTGTGCCGGCCTGCGCGAGGTGCACGCCAACAAGCTGCTGCACCTGGACCTCAAGCCGGCCAACATCTACCTGCGCACCGACGGCTCGCCGCTGCTGCTCGACTTCGGCGCGGCGCGCCAGACCGTGGGCGGCGACGTGCCGGCGCTGGCGCCGATGTACACGCCCGGCTTCGCGCCGCCCGAGCTGTACAACAAGGCGCTGGCGCTGGGTCCCTGGACCGACATCTACAGCATCGGCGCCGCCATCTATGCCTGCATGGCGGGCGCGCCGCCGCAGCCGGCCGACCAGCGCCGCGCGAACGACGAAATGGCGCAGCGCCTCGCGCGGTTGCCGGCCGGGTATTCGCCGGCGCTGGTGGCGATGGTGACGTCCTGCCTGGCGCTCGATCCGCTGGCGCGCCCGCAGAGCGTGTTCGCCGTGCAGAAGGTGCTGCAGGCCGGCCTCGACGCGGCGCGCGTCCAGCCGGCGCCGGCGCCGTCGCGGATACAGGCTGCGGCGGCGCCGGCATCGGGCTGGCGCGGCCTGGTCGAACGCCTCGGCGCCCTCGGGCGCGGGCGCAGCTAGGAGGCCGCATGCAATTTTCCGTCTACCAGCAAAGCCACATCGGCGGACGCAAGGTCAACCAGGACCGCATGGGCTACCTGTACACGCGCGACGCGCTGCTGCTGGTGCTGGCCGACGGCATGGGCGGCCACCTGCGCGGCGAGGTCGCCGCCACGGTCGCCCTGCAGAGCATGGCCGCGCAATTCCGCGCCCAGGCCGCACCGTATGTACGCAAGCCCGAACGCTTCCTCGAGGAAGGCCTGCTGCAGGCGCACCGCGACATCGTGCGCCATGCGCGCGAGCAGGCCATGCCGGACAGCCCGCGCACGACCATCGTCGCCTGCCTGGTGCAGCACAACTGCGCCGTGTGGGCGCACTGCGGCGACTCGCGCCTGTACTGGCTGCGCCGCGGCCAGGTACTGGCGTGCACGCGCGACCATTCGCACCTGGAGCACCTGATCGCGCGCGGCCTGGCCGACCCGTCGGAGCGCGCCACCCATCCCGACCGCAACAAGCTGTACAGCTGCCTGGGCGCCTCGAGCGCGCCGCGCATCGAGATCTCGCGCCAGGCAAGCCTGCAGCCGGGCGACGTGCTGCTGCTGTGCTCCGACGGCCTGTGGTCGATGCTGCCGGACAGCGAGATCGCGCACCAGCTCTCGACCCGCACGATCGTGCAGGCGGTGCCGGACATGATCGGCATGGCCACCGCGATCGGCGGCGGCCGCGCCGACAACACCACGGCGCTGGCGATCCAGTGGCAGGGCGCGGGCGCGGCGCCGGCGGCCGGCGACGACAGCGTCGTCTCGACCCAGTTGCTGCCGGAAGGCGAGGTCACGACCCGCATCGCCGCCGGCCCGGCGGCCGCGGCCGCGGAACCGGACCCGTTCGACGAGGACGACATCGAGAAGGCCATCGCCGAGATCCGCAGCGCGATCGAGAAATCGTCGCAGCTGCTCAAGTAATTCCATCCACCACCACA
>DAMAFT010000468.1:0-4188 GCA_031995805.1 Massilia sp. | reverse complement strand
TGTCGCCGAACTTGATCTCGTCGGTGACGACGGTGTCGTTCTCGTTGATGATCGGGACCACGCCCAGGCGCAGCAACGTGGTGAGCGTCGAGCGCGCGTTCAGGTAGCGCTCGCGGTCGGCCAGGTCGGCGTGCGTCAGCAGCACCTGGGCGGTCTGGATGCCGTGGGTGCGGAAGCTCGTCTCGTAGATCTGCGCCAGGCCCATCTGGCCGCAGGCGGCGCAGGCCTGGAGTTCGTGGATGTCGGTCGGGCGCGCGCCGAAGCCGAGGCGCAGCATGCCTTCGGCGATGGCGCCGCTCGACACCAGCACGACTTCCTTGCCGAGCTGGCGCAGCGCGGCGATCTGCGCGGCCCATTTCGCGATGGCGGCATGGTCGAGGCCGCGGCCTTCGTTGGTGACGAGCGAGGAACCGACCTTGACGATGATGCGGCCGGCGCCCTGGATGACGGAATGGGGAGTGTTGCTGGTAGCGGAGTGGTTGGCGGTCATGGCGAAAGCAGGCGTCCGTGCGGTCGCAATGCCAGCAGCGCCAGGCCGACCAGCAGTTCGATCACGCAAATGGCTAACAAAACCCCCTGCGGCAAGCCGATCGCGAACGCCGCGACAAAGCGGCCGAGCGGTTGCGCGAGGATGAACAATGCAGCGAGGTCGCCGAGGATGGGCTGGTCGCCCCGCCTCGCAGCCAGCAGAGCCAGCCCCGCGGTGGCGAGGCGCACTCCGACATAGATGGCGTAGAACTGGCTGTAGCCGTTCACGCCGACGAGGAACAGTCCGAAGCGCTCCGCGATCCGGTCCGGATCGAGCAGGGCCGAGAGCGCGGCCAGCGAGCTGACCGTGGCCGTCGCCTGCAGCAGTTGCGCGCGCAGGCGGGCCAGCGTGGCGGCTTGGACTGCCAACGCTTAGTCTTCGATGATCTTGAAACGGGGATCGTCCGGATCGATCGACGAGATGGCGCGGGCTTCTTCCGTCATCTGCTTTTCTTCCGAACGGTGTTCGACGTGGCGTTTTTCTTCCAGGTGCTTGTAGATCGCATGCACCAGGTCTTCGCAGCCTTCGCGGTTCAGCGCCGAGATCTCGAACACGGGGCCCTTCCAGGCCATCTTCTTGACGAAGTCCTTGACCAGCTTCTTGCGCTCGTCTTCCGGCACGACGTCGAGCTTGTTCAGCACCAGCCAGCGCGGCTTGTTGACCAGCTCTTCGTCGTATTTTTCCAGTTCCTTGACCAGCGCCTTGGCTTCCTTGACCGGATCGGTCTTGCCGTCCATCGGCGCGATGTCGACGATGTGCAGCAGCAGGCCGGTACGGCTCAGGTGGCGCAGGAACTGGTGGCCCAGGCCGGCGCCTTCGGCGGCGCCTTCGATCAGGCCGGGGATGTCGGCGATCACGAAGCTCTTCGCGTGCGAGACGCGCACCACGCCGAGGTTCGGATGCAGCGTGGTGAACGGGTAGTCGGCGATCTTCGGACGCGCGTTCGAGACGGCGGTAATGAAGGTCGACTTGCCGGCGTTCGGCATGCCCAGCAGGCCCACGTCGGCCAGCACCTTCAGCTCGAGGCGCAGTTCGCGGCGCTCGCCGTCCTTGCCCTCGGTCTTCTGGCGCGGCGCGCGGTTGGTCGAGGTCTTGAAGTGGATGTTGCCCCAGCCGCCCTCGCCGCCCTTGGCCAGCAGCTCGACCTGGTCGTGCTCGGTCAGGTCGGCGATGATCTCGCCATTGTTATCGTCGATGATCAGGGTGCCGACCGGCATGCGCAGGTAGACGTCCTCGGCGCCCTTGCCGTAGCAGTCGGAGCCGCGGCCCGGTTCGCCGTTGCGCGCGGTGTGCACCTTGGAAAAGCGGAAGTCGACCAGCGTGTTGACGTTGCGGTCGGCGATCGCCCAGATCGAGCCGCCGCGGCCGCCGTCGCCGCCGTCGGGGCCGCCGAACGGGCGGAACTTCTCGCGGCGGAAGGAGGCGCAGCCGTTGCCGCCGTCGCCGCCGATGACTTCGATTCGTGCTTCGTCGATAAACTTCATGATGAGACCACCAGCTAAGATGAGCGGTCGGTCCGCCCAAAAAGTTAAAAGGCCCTACCGATGGCAGAGCCTTTGGATTGAAGGCTTGCGCCTTGCAAAAAGGCGCCGCCCAGTCAGCGACCGGCGGCGCATGCGCTTAATCGATTAAGCGGCGACTGCTTCTGCAGCGACGACGGTGACGTACTGCTTCGAACCGACGCCTTGCTTGATGAACTTGACGGTACCGTTCACCAGGGCGAACAGGGTATGATCCTTGCCCAGGCCCACGTTGGTTCCCGGACGGATGGTGGTGCCGCGCTGGCGCATGATGATGCCGCCTGCGTTGATCGACTGGCCGCCGTAGACTTTCACGCCGAGGCGTTTGCTTTCTGAATCACGGCCGTTTCGCGTAGTGCCGCCGCCTTTTTTGTGTGCCATTTCAAATGCTCCTTGATTAGCTGAAGAAGGGACGCGCGGCGATTAGCCGTTGATCGCAACCACTTGGATTTCGGTGTAGTTCTGGCGGTGGCCCTGGCGCTTCTGGTAGTGCTTACGACGACGCATCTTGAAGATACGCACTTTGTCGTGACGACCGTGGGAAACAACAGTCACGCGAACCGAAGCACCTTCCACCAGCGGAGCACCAAACTTGATGCTCTCGCCCTCGCCGACGGCGAGAACCTGATCGATAGTGAGTTCGGAACCAATGTCTGCCGGTATCTGTTCTACTTTGAGTTTTTCGCCAGCGACAACTTTGTATTGCTTGCCACCGGTTTTTATGACCGCGTACATGATTTGAAACCTCATCAAATGTTAAAAGAATCCGCCAGCAACAGAGCCCCGCGCAAGCGCGCTGGACTGTTCGTAAGCCGGGGAACAGGGGATTATACATAAATCGCCGCGATGCGTCAAAAGCGACTGACGATCTCTTCCGTACGTGGCATGCCGCCAACGCCGCACCGACGCCCAGGATCCGCTCAAGAGCGAGCTCTACCCTGCCGGTGGGACGGATATCCCTTGCATACCGTATAATCGCGGCACTCTTATAGTTAACCCACGTTTCGCAGGTCAGCCTTGTCAGCCGCCACTCAACACGCCCAACAGAACTCCATCGTCCAGTCGATCGCCCCAGACATGGAGGCCGTCAACACGGTGATCCGCCAGCGGCTGCATTCCGACGTCACCCTGGTGAACCAGATTGCCGAGTACATCATCAGCGCAGGCGGCAAGCGCATCCGTCCAGTGCTGGTGCTGCTGCTGGCCAATGCCTACGGCTACCGCGGCACGGCCCACCACGAGCTGGCCGCCGTGGTCGAGTTCATCCACACCGCGACCCTGCTGCACGACGACGTGGTCGACGAATCCTCGATGCGCCGCGGCCGCCAGACCGCCAATGCCCTGTTCGGCAATGCCGCCTCGGTGCTGGTGGGCGACTTCCTGTACTCGCGCTCGTTCCAGATGATGGTCGGCCTGGACAATATGCGCGTGATGCAGATCCTGTCCGACGCCACCAACGTGATCGCCGAAGGCGAAGTGCTGCAGCTGCTGAACATGCACGACCCGGACGTGACCGAGGCCGCCTACCTGCTGGTGATCCGCTCCAAGACCGCCAAGCTGTTCGAAGCGGCGGCCGAGCTCGGCGCACTGGTGGCCGGCGCCAACGACGAGCAGATCGCCGCGGCCGGCGAATACGGCCGCTCGCTGGGCACGGCCTTCCAGCTGATCGACGACGTGCTCGACTACGCGGGCGACGCCGCCGAGATCGGCAAGAACCTGGGCGACGACCTGCGCGAAGGCAAGCCTACCCTGCCCCTGATCTGGCTGATGGAACATGGCACGCCGGAACAGCGCGCGCTGGTGCGCAACTGCATCGAGCAGGGCGACGAGCAGCAATTCGATGCGGTGCTGGCGGCGGTGACGTCCAGCGGCGCGCTGGATTACACCCGCAAGCAGGCCGAGGAAGCGGCCCGCCGCGCGTCGAATGCGATCGCCGATTTGCCCGACAGCGTCTTCAAAAACAGCCTCCTCCAGCTCAGCAGCTTCGCTGTTGACAGGAACCACTAAGTGATTTTATAGTAATGCCTTCCCGGGGTGACCTGTAAAGACACCCCGAACCGTCGGGGTGTAGCTTAGCCCGGTAGAGCGCTACGTTCGGGACGTAGAGGCCGGAGGTTCGAATCCTCTCACCCCGACCAT
>DAMAFT010000467.1:0-4190 GCA_031995805.1 Massilia sp. | reverse complement strand
GCGCTGGATGTGGAGCGACGAATGGTACGTGACCACCAATCCGTACAACGTCAGGATCAACCCGGTGCTGAACGTCGACGAGAGCACCTATGACCCGGAGAAGATCTGGCCGGGCCAGGTGTCGAAAGGCATGGGCAAGGAACACGCGGTGGCCTGGTACCACCACGTCGAAAAGGGCCGCGTGTTCGTCACCACGCTGGGGCACTACGTCGAGATGTACCGCGATCCGCAGTACCTGGCCCACCTGATGGGCGGGATCTGGTGGGCGGCGACGGGGAAGGGGCAGGCCAGGTAGGCAGGCGCCGGCGCTGCGCTGCGGACTTGGGCCCCGGCCTGCGCCGGGGCGACGGTCTTGCGGCCGGCAGTTGAAGGTCAGGACTTCAAGAAATCCAGCATCAGCGCGTTCAACTGCTGCGCATGCGTGGCCGCGAAGCCGTGCGGCGCGCCCTGCAGCACTTCCAGGCGGCTGCCCTTGACCAGTTCATGCGAACGCTGGCCCGACACCTCGATCGGCACGATGCGGTCGGCGTCGCCGTGCGCGACCAGCGTCGGCACGTCGAACTTCGCCAGGTCGGCGCGGAAGTCGGTGGTGCCGAACGCCACGATGCACTGCATGGTCGCCAGCGGCGACGCCGCCCAGGCGATCCACTTGCTGAAGTCGAGCAGTTCCTTGCCGGTGCTGCCGGCCTCGACCAGGTTGTAGAAATTCGGGAAGAAGTCGCCCAGGAAGGCCAGGCGGTCCTGCTTGACGCCGTCGAGCATGCCGTCGAACACCGCCTTGTCCACGCCTTCCGGATTGTCGTCCGTCTTGAGCAGGTAGGGCGGCACGGCGCCCAGCAGCATGGCCTTCGCCACGCGTCCGGTGCCGTGGCGGCCGATGTAGCGCGCGACCTCGCCGCCGCCCATCGAGAAGCCGGCCAGCACGGCGTCGCGCAGGTCGAGCTGGGTCATCAGGTCGTCCAGGTCGGCCGCGAAGGTGTCGTAGTCGTAGCCCGCGGTCGGCCGGCCCGATTGCCCGAAGCCGCGGCGGTCGTAGGCGATCACGCGGTAGCCCGCCTCGGACAGCGCGGTGATCTGCGACTCCCACATGCGATGGCTCAGCGGCCAGCCGTGGATCAGCACCACGGGCTGGCCCTGCCCCTGCTCGTAGTAATACAGTTCGGTGGGATTCGGTCCGGAAGTCTGGATGGTCGGCATGCGCGCTCCTTTCGTGCGGTTGGCTGGAGCCGGACAGTGTAAGCCGGCGCCGCCGGGCGCTCCGCACGATTGCCCACCCGCCTCCGTCAGGTCCTGGCGCGCTCCGCCACCTCGCGCAGCAGCGCTTCCACGTTGCCGAAATCGGCCGGCTTGGTGAGGTGGGCGTCGAAGCCGGCCGCGCGCGAACGCTCGCGGTCCTGCTCCGCGCCCCAGCCGGTCAGCGCCACCAGCGTCGCCTGTCCCATACCCTCCAGCGCACGCAGGTCCGGCGCGACCTCGAAGCCGCTGCGGTCGGGCAGGCCGATGTCGAGGAAGACCGCATGCGGATGGAAGCCGGCCGCCATCGCCAGCGCGCCGGCGCCGTCGTGCACCACGCGCACCGCATGGCCGCGCATCTCGAGCAGCGCGCCCAGCGTGGAGGCGGCGTCGACGTTGTCGTCCACCACCAGCACGCGCAGCATGCCCTCCGCCAGGGCCGCATGCGCCTGGCCGCCGTCCGCTTGCGGCGCGGCGTGCGCCGCGCCGGCCTCGCCCAGCGGCAGGATCACGGTGAAGCGGCTGCCCATGCCGACGCCGGCGCTCTCCGCCGCCACCCGGCCGCCGTGCAGCTCGACCAGGCGCTTGACCAGGTTCAGGCCGACGCCCAGGCCGCCCTGCGCCATGTTGTGGATGTTCTGCGCCTGCGCGTACATGTCGAACACGTGCGGCAGCATGTCGGCGCCGATGCCGATGCCGTTGTCGATCACGGACACCGCGATCTCGTCCACCGCCACCCACGCCTCGAGCTCGATGCGGCCGTCCGCGGGCGTGTACTTGGCGGCGTTGTTGACCAGGTTGCTGAGCACCTGGGCGATGCGGTGGCGGTCGACGTGCAGCGCCACCTGTTCTTCCGGCAGGCGCACGTCCAGCCGGTGGCGGCCGGCGTCGACCAGCGGCATGCTGATCTCGACGGCGTCGCCCACGACCTGCTGCAGCAGCACCGGCGCGCGGCGCAGCTCGACCTTCCCTTCCGACAGGCGCGCCATGTCGAGCAGGTCGTCGACCAGGTGCACCATGTGGTCGACCTGGCGCCGCATCATCGCCTGCACGTCGGCCACGCCCGGCGCGCCGACCGAGCGGATGCGCATCAGCTCCAGCCCCGTGCGGATCGGCGCCAGCGGATTGCGCAGCTCGTGCGCCAGCGTGAACAGGAACTCGCTCTGCATACGGTTCTTCTCGATCAGCTCCGCCGCCAGGCGCTGCAGTTCCTGCTCGGCGTGCTTGTGCGTGCTGATGTCGAAGGTGACGCCGTCGAAGCGCCCCGGCTGGCCCTTGTCGTCCAGCTCGCACCAGCCGATCGCGCGCAGCCAGCGGCCGCCGCTGCGGAACTCCAGGTCGAGCGGGGCGCCGTTGGTCAAGGCGTTCCCGATGCCGGCATACAGGCGCTCGCGGTCCGCGCCGTCGACGGCCGCCGGCAGCGCGCCGGCCGGCACGTCGCGCAGCGTACCCAGGCCCAGGTGGGCCGCCATCTGGTCGTTCAGCTGGAAGCGCTCGAACGGCGCGTCGGCATACCAGACGCCGATGTCGCCGGCGCGTGCGACTTCTTCCAGGCGCGCCTGCAGCATCGTGCGCACGTGCACGTCGACGACGGTGCCGACGTAGCCGCCCGGCTGGCCGTCCTCGCGCATGCGCGGCGCGCCGGAGTCGGCGAACCAGCGGTAGGTGCCGTCGTGGCGGCGCAGGCGGTAGTCGAACGAGAACGACTCCTGGCGCGCATTCGCCGCCAGGAAGGTGTCGCGCGCGCGCGCCAGGTCGTCGGGGTGGACGTTGTCGAGCCAGCCCATGCCCAGGTCCTGCTCGGGCGTGCGCCCCGTGTAGTCGTACCAGCGCTTGCTCAGGTAGGTGCACTGGCCGTCCGGCCCGGTCGTCCACAGCATGATGGGAGCGACGTCGATCAGCGAGCGGAAGTAGGTTTCGCGCATTTCCAGCGCCTGCCGCTGCTGGCGGCGCTCGCGCGCCAGCTCGAGCTGGCGCTGCACGCGCGCCAGCAGTTCGCCGGCGGCGAACGGTTTCACCAGGTAGTCGTCGGCGCCCGCCTGCAGGCCCTCGACCTTGGCTTCCTCGCCGGCGCGCGCCGACAGCAGCATGACGGGCAGGTGGCGCAGCGCGTCGCTGGCGCGGATGCGCGCGATCAGGCCGAAGCCGTCCAGCCTGGGCATCATCACGTCGCTCAGCAGCAGGTCCGGCGGATCGCGCAGCAGCGCCGCGTAGGCATCCTCGCCGTCGGCGCACACGCCGACGTCGGCATGCGGGTCGAGCAGCGACTTCAGGTAGGCGCGCATGTCGTTGTTGTCGTCGGCGACCAGGATGCGCGGGCGCGCGGCCGGCTGCGCCAGGATGCCCGCCACGGCCGGCCCGGCGTCCACTCCCGCCGCCGCGGACGCCGCGGCGCGCGGCGGCGCGGCCGCCGGCTCGTCCGGCAGCCAGCGCAGCGCCTCCTCGACGAAGGCGGCGCCCATGCGCCCGCCGGTGCCGCCCTGCTCGTCCGGCGCGGCGCTCCCCGCGGCAGGCTGCAGCACCCGGTCCTCGGGCAGGTGCGCACGGCCGAACGGGATGTCGACGTCGAAGCGGGTGCCCGCGCCGAGCGTGCTGTGCACGGCGATGGCGCCGCCGTGCAGGCGCACCAGTTCCTGGATCAGCGCCAGGCCGATGCCGGTGCCCTCGAAGGTGCGGCCCGGCGTGCCCTCGATGCGGTGGAAGCGCTCGAACACGCGCGGCAGCTCGGCTTCCGGGATGCCGCTGCCGGTATCCTGCACCGACAGCCGCGCCATGCCGTCGCGGCGCGCCAGCGTGACGGTGACGCCGCCCTGCAGCGTGAACTTGAAGGCGTTCGACAACAGGTTGAAGACGACCTTTTCCCACATGTCGCGGTCGACGTACACCGGCTCGCCCAGGTCTTCCAGCACGACGCGGTAGGACAGGCCGCCCTTGTCCATCGCCGACTCGAACACGCC
>DAMAFT010000466.1:0-4198 GCA_031995805.1 Massilia sp. | reverse complement strand
ACCAGCTGAACGTGTTCGCCGCCCTGGAAGGCACCGAAGCCGCCGCCGAAGCGCCGTCGCGCGCGCCGCTGGTCGATCCGATCCTGCTGCGTCCGGTGGACGACCTGGAACTGACCGTCCGTTCGGCGAACTGCCTGAAGGCCGAGAACATCTACTACATCGGCGACCTGATCCAGCGTTCGGAAAACGAACTGCTGAAGACCCCGAACCTGGGCCGCAAGTCGCTGAACGAGATCAAGGAAGTCCTGGCTTCCCGCGGCCTGACCCTGGGCATGAAGCTGGAGAACTGGCCGCCCGCAGGTCTGGAAAAGTAATTCGTGAGGGGGATCCCGATAAACCTACTGCGCGGGCACATTTTGAGTCTGCGATGCTCGCCGTACCGTAAGTACGGCTGCGCTTCTCGACTCAAACTGAGCCCGCTCGCTACGGTTTCCCGGGACCCCGATACGATAGTGGTCTGCTGAATTTTTTGTCGTTGCTGTACCGTCTGAGACATGTTGTGTCAGACGTTTCAAACTAAAACCGGCCCGCGCTACATCAAAATAGCGATCGAAGAGCTCGGACTTAAACTTAACATCGAAAGGAAATACCATGCGTCACCGTCACGGCCTTCGCAAACTGAACCGTACCTCGTCCCACCGCCTGGCCATGCTGCGCAACATGACCGTGTCGCTGCTGCGTCACGAAGCGATCAAGACCACGCTGCCGAAAGCCAAGGAACTGCGTAAAGTCGTCGAGCCGATCATCACCCTGGCCAAGAACGACACCCTGGCCAACAAGCGCCTGGCCTTCGCCCGCCTGCGCGACCGCGAAATCGTCCAGAAGCTGTTCGCCGAAATCGGCCCGCGCTACAACGCGCGTCCGGGCGGCTACATCCGCATCCTGAAGATGGGCTTCCGCGTCGGCGACAACGCACCGATGGCCTACGTCGAGCTGGTGGACCGTCCGGAAGTCGGCAGCGCAGAAGACGCGCCGACCGCCGAGTAATCCTCGCGTCGTTCCCCGAAAAACCAGGCCTTCGCGCCTGGTTTTTTTTCGTCCGCCGGGTCCGCCGTGCAGCCCGGCGAAGGGCGGTGTACCATGCTGCTGCGCCGAACCAACCCAGATCGCTCCATGTCCCGTCTTTCGCTTCGCACCCCGCTGGTCCTGCTTGCCTCGCTGTCGCTGGCCTTCCTGTGCGCGCTCGCTCCCGCGCGCGCCGACGACGATTTCCTGCCGCCCGAGCAGGCCTTCAAACTGTCCGCCCGCATGGACGGCCCCGGCACCGCCGTCGTCAGCTACGCCATCGCCGACGGCTACTACATGTACCGCGAACGCTTCAAGTTCACGGCCACCGGCGCCACGCTGGGCGCGCCGGCCATCCCGGCGGGCAAGGTGAAGTTCGACGAAACGTTCCAGAAGGACGTCGAGACCTACCACAAGGGCGTCGAGATCCGCATTCCCGTGCAGGGCAGCGGGCCGTTCACGCTGAACGTGACGGGCCAGGGCTGCGCCGACAAGGGCCTGTGCTATCCGCCGCAGGATGCCGCCGTGCAGCTGGTGGCCGGCGGTGGCGGCGCGCCGCAGGGCGGCCTGCCGCTCGGCGCGAACGCCGCGCCGGATGCGCCCGCGATGTCGCTTCCCGGCCAGCCGCAGGCGGACATGCCGGCAGCGGCGCCGGCACCGGCAGCGCCCGCCGCCGCATCGCCCTCCGAACTGACCGGTATCGGCAACCTGCTGCAGGGCGGCCGCCTGCTCGCCATCGTTCCCGCCTTTGTCCTGCTGGGCCTGGGCCTGGCGTTCACGCCCTGCGTGCTGCCGATGGTGCCGATCCTGTCGTCGATCATCGTCGGCGAGGGCAGGGACGTGAAGCGCGGGCGCGGCTTCGTGCTGTCGCTGGCCTACTCGCTGGGCATGGCGATCGTCTACACGCTGCTGGGCGTCGCCGCCGGGCTGCTGGGCGAGGGCCTGGCCGCCGCATTGCAGAATCCCTGGGTGCTGGGTGCCTTCGCCGCGCTGATCGCGGCGATGGCCCTGTCGATGTTCGGCGTCTACCAGCTGCAGGTGCCGGCCGCGCTGCAGACCCGGCTGGCGGACGCCTCCGGGCGCCAGTCGTCGGGCAAGCTGGCCGGCGTGTTCGTGATGGGCGCGATCTCGGCGCTGATCGTCGGCCCCTGCGTGGCCGCGCCGCTGGCCGGCGCCCTGGTCTACATCAGCCAGACGCGCAACGTGCTGGTCGGCGGCGCCGCGCTGTTCTCGATGGCGCTCGGCATGAGCATCCCGCTGCTGCTGGTGGGCCTGTCGGCCGGCTCGCTGCTGCCGCGCGCCGGCATGTGGATGGAATCGGTGAAACGCTTCTTCGGCGTGCTGATGCTGGCGATGGCCCTGTGGATGGTGGCGCCGGTGCTGCCGGGCCTGGCGCAGATGCTGCTGTGGGCCGCGCTGCTGCTGGGCTACGGCTTCTACCTGCTGCGCGGGCACTCGGGCAAGGCGCACTGGGCCGCGCTCGCGCTGGGTGCGGCGTTCGCGGTGCTCGGCGCCACGCAACTGGTGGGCGTCGCCAGCGGCGCGCGCGATCCGCTCGCCCCGCTGGCGCGCTTCACGGGCGGCGCCGCGCCGCACCAGGGATTGACGTTCGCCCGCATCAAGACCGTCGCCCAGCTCGACGCCGCGCTGGCCGCGAACGCCGGCAAGACCGCCATGCTGGACTTCTACGCCGACTGGTGCGTGTCCTGCAAGGAAATGGAAAAGCTGACCTTCGTCGACCCGGCCGTCCGCGAGCGTCTGCGCGACACCGTGCTGCTGCAGGTCGACGTCACCGCCAACGATGCCGACGACCGCGCCATGCTCAAGCGCTTCGGCCTGTTCGGACCGCCGGGCATCATCCTGTTCGGCGCCGACGGCAGCGAGATCCCGGACAGCCGCGTGATCGGCTACCAGGACGCGGGCAAGTTCCTGGGTTCGCTCGGTAAACTCCGGTAACACTTGCGAAGACAATCTTGACGCCGGCCGCGCCGGCGCCAACGAAAAACGGACACCCGAGGGTGTCCGTTGTCTCATGACCGCCCCGGCTGCGGGGCGGGAAAGCGGGCGATCAGCCGCGCGCGGTGTCGCCGCCGCGCTGCCAGCCGCCGGGGCCGCGGTGCTGGAAGCGGTGCTGCATGCGCGCCGCCTTGTCGTCGAAGGTCTTCTTCTGGTCCGGCGTGAGCACCGAATAGAAGCTGTTCAGGGCGCCCAGGCGCTGCTCCATGGCGACGGTGCGGCGCTTCTGCATGTCGATGGCTTTGGACATGCGCTCCGGCGCCGACAGGGCGGCCCAGGCGGCCCGGTCCGGGCGCTGGCCCTGCCCACGGGCCTGCGGCTGCATCGAGGCGACGAAGCTCTTCCAGGCCTGTTCCTGGGCCGGCGTGATCTTCAGCTCGTCGTGCAGTTTGGCCACGCGCTGGGCGCGGAATGCCGCGCGCTGCTCGGGCGTGAGCTTCTGGTGCTGGCGGTGGCCCTGGTGTTTCTGCGCCTGGTCGGTAGCCGCGGCAGGGGTGGAAGCCGGGGCCGAAGTCTGGGCCTGGACGCCGAAGGCTGCGGCGCCCAGCGACAGGGCGGCGAGTGCGGTAGCGAGGTGTTTGCGAACGGTAGTCATCTCTTTTTCCTAGTCAGGTTGAACGCGGCAACGGCCACCGGATGTGTCCGTAACATGCCGACAATCTGCGCGCAACGGGTACCGAACGTCGGTCACTTCCCGTTGCGGCATGGGTCCATCATCGGGCAAAGATGTAAGCGCCGCGTGTCCGCTGTCGCGCCCTTTGTATCAATTTGTTTCCTCGCGCCATTCATATACAAGCCGATACAAAGATGCTTTTCAGGGGTGGCGCAAGAACGGATAATGGCGGAATGGACACGCCTTCTACCATTCTCATCGTCGACGACGACCGCGATATCCGCTCGCTGCTGGCCGATTACCTGGAAGCGAACGGCTACCGCGCACTGGCCGCCGCCGACGGCAATGCGATGTGGAAGATCCTCGACGAGGCGCGTCCCGACCTGATCGTGCTCGACCTGAACCTCCCCGGCGACGACGGCCTGACGCTGTGCCGCAAGCTGCGCGCCCACTCCACGCTGCCGGTGATCATGCTCACCGCGCGCAACGAGCCGCTCGACCGCATCCTCGGCCTCGAGATGGGCGCCGACGACTACCTGCCCAAGCCCTTCGAGCCGCGCGAAC
>DAMAFT010000465.1:0-4199 GCA_031995805.1 Massilia sp. | reverse complement strand
TGGTGTCGCCGATGCAGTCGAACGGCAACCGCGACATCCTGGTGCCGACCGCGAGCGCGGAATGAACGATAAGGAACGATCCATGACATTGAAAATTGCCGTTGCCGCCGTCATCGCATTGGCCTGGGCAGATGGCGCCTCCGCCGCCGCCCTCGACCAGTTCAAGTCCTTCGTCGCGGGCACCAAGTCGGCGCGCGGCGAATTCACCCAGACCCAGATCCGCAAGTCGAACAGCGCCAAGGCCACCGCCATCTCGAGCGGCACCTTCGTGTTCGCCCGCCCCGGCAAGTTCATCTGGACTTACCAGAAGCCCTTCGAGCAGGTGCTGCAGGCCGACGGCGAGACCATGTACATCTACGACAAGGACCTGAACCAGGTCACCAGCCGCAAGCTGGGCAATGCCCTGGGCAGCTCGCCGGCGGCGATCTTGTTCGGCAGCAACGACCTGGAAAAGAACTTCACGCTGGCCGAGGCCGGCGCGCGCGACGGCATGGAATGGCTGAACGCCACGCCGAAGTCGAAGGACACGACCTTCGAGCAGATCGCCATCGGCCTGAAGGACGGCGTGCCGCAGGCGATGGAACTGAAGGACAACTTCGGCCAGACGACGGTGCTGCGCTTCACCAGCTTCCAGCGCAATCCGCAACTGGGCGCGCAACAGTTCAGGTTCGAGGCGCCGAAGGGGGCCGAGGTCGTCAGCCAGTAATCGGCAGGCGCTGCGTCCCGCTCATCGGCTACACTTGCGCTTTGCACGCAACGGCCGCATATGCGCCAGATGAAAAACCACCAGATTCGCCGCGATCCCGGAGCCGCCCGTGGATGACCTGTTCAAGACCGAGCCCGCCGCCCCGCTGGCCGAGGCGCTGCGTCCCAGGACCCTGGACGAGGTCATCGGCCAGACGCACCTGCTGGGCGAAGGCAAGCCCCTGCGGCTGGCCTTCCAGTCGGGCAAGCCGCACTCGATGATCTTCTGGGGGCCGCCCGGCGTCGGCAAGACCACGCTGGCGCGGCTGACGGCGTCGGCGTTCAAGTGCGAGTTCATCGCGCTGTCGGCCGTGTTCTCCGGCGTGAAGGACATCCGCGCCGCCATGGAGCAGGCGCAGCAGAACCTCGCCATGGGCAAGCACACGATCCTGTTCGTGGACGAGATCCACCGCTTCAACAAGGCGCAGCAGGACGCCCTGTTGCCGTATGCGGAAAGCGGGCTGGTCACGTTCATCGGCGCCACCACCGAGAACCCCTCGTTCGAGGTGAACTCGGCATTGCTGTCGCGCGCCCAGGTGTATGTGCTGAAGTCGCTCACTGACGACGAACTCAAGCAACTGCTCAAGCGCGCCCGGGAAAAGACCCTCGGCGGCCTGGAATTCGACGACGTGGCGCGCGACACGATGATCGGCTATGCGGACGGCGACGCCAGGCGCTTCCTGAACCTGCTGGAACAATGCCAGACGGCCGCCGGCGCGGCCGGGGTCACGCGCATCGATGCCGACTTCGTGCAGAACGCCCTGACGCTGAACAGCCGGCGTTTCGACAAGGGCGGCGACAACTTCTACGACCAGATCTCGGCCCTGCACAAGTCGGTCCGCGGCTCCCATCCGGATGCCGCCCTGTACTGGTTGACGCGCATGCTGGACGGCGGCGCCGACCCGCGCTACCTGGCGCGGCGCATCGTGCGCATGGCATGGGAAGACATCGGCCTGGCCGATCCCCGGGCCATGCAGATCGCCAACGACGCCGCGCTGACCTACGAGCGCCTCGGCAGCCCCGAGGGCGAACTGGCCCTCGGGCAGGCGGTGATCTACCTGGCGGTCGCCGCGAAGAGCAATGCGGGCTACAACGCCTACAACCAGGCACGGGCCTTCGTCCGGCAAGACAAGAGCCGCGAGGTGCCGGTACATCTACGCAATGCGCCGACCAAGCTCATGAAGGAACTCGGCTACGGGCACGAATACCGCTATGCGCACGACGAACCCAATGCCTATGCCGCCGGTGAAACCTACCTGCCCGACGGCATCGGCGCGCCGGGCTGGTACCAGCCGGTGCCGCGCGGCCTGGAAATCAAGATCGGCGACAAGCTGGCCCAGCTCAGGAAATGGGACGAGGAAGCCGGTGGAAAATAATCATGCGTCGCCAAAGGAAATAGCACATGAACAATGACGTTTTTGATCCGGGCAATCCGGCGGATTACCGGGTCCAGGAAGCCAATAACAGGGCCCGCACGGCGGAGGCGCATGAAAACGCCGCCAGGGGCGGGCTGGAAACGCAAAAACACGCGAACCAGGCGAATGTCGATTTGATCGTGCTCCTCAGGGACAAGGTCGCGACCGTCTCGCAACGCGCGGATGCGCTGGAAAAGGAAAACGCCAGGCTGCAATCCGAACGGGATTTTTTCGAGCAGTTGCTGTCGTTGCCGATGCAGGATATTGCCGAGAAAGATGCACGGTTCCGCACGGCTTATCACGAACAACAGCTTCTCTTGGCGAAATGGGTGCTTTCCCAGAAAGCCTATGCCGAAACCGCGATGCAGATCGGCCTGGATGCGGGGAAGACTGCGGAGGACGTCGTGGCAATCTACAAGGACAGTATCGTTTCCGTCCTGGCGAATGCCACGCAACATGGGAACGATGCGGTCACGACTCCCGTGTTGAAGGCCAATGTCGACAACATCATCAACGCCAACAAGCGCCAATGACGTTTGACAGCCGGGCCATGCGGAAATTGCCCGGCTGCGTACGCCGCACGTCCGTCAGAACGTTTCCCACCCTTCTTCCGCCAGCGCCGGTTCCTTGCGCCGCGCCGGCGTCTTCAGTGCCGGCCGTGCAGGTGCCTGCACGGCGACGGCGCGCCGCGGGGCCGCCACCGGCGCTACCGTCTCCGCCGCCGCCACCTGCCCGGTCCTGAATACCGCCACCGCCCCGCGCAGGTGCTCCGCCTGGTCCTGCATCGACGCGGCCGCCGCCGCCGCTTCCTCCACCAGCGCCGCGTTCTGCTGCGTCACCTGGTCCATCTGCGCGATCGCGTGGTTCACCTGTTCGATGCCGGCGCCCTGTTCCTGGCTGGCGGCGGTGATCTCGCCCATGATGTCGGCCACCCGGCGGATGCTGTCCACCACGTCCGACATCGTGCGGCCGGCGGCGTCGACCAGCCTGGTGCCGGCCTCGACGTCGGCCACCGATGCCGCGATCAGGCCCTTGATGTCCTTGGCCGCCGCGGCCGAGCGCTGCGCCAGCGGCCGGGTGATGCTGCGCGCGATCAGCCACGAGACGGCGGCGCCCAGCAGCACCAGCAGCGCGGTGAAGGCGATGGTGAGCCGGTGGCTGCGCGCGGTCTGGACCTGCACGTCGAGCGCCATGTCGTTCAGTACCTTGCGCTCGTAGGCTTCAATTCCTTCATGCCGGCCAGGTAGGTGTCGCCGGCCTTGTTGGCGTCCATTAGTTGCTGCTTGGTCTCGACGAACTTCGCGCGCACGGCCAGCGTGGCGTCGTAGCGGGCGCGCTCTTCCGGACTGGCGATCAGCTCGCCCATCTTCTTGTTCAGCACGTTGCCGGCCCTGGAACCGTCGGCCATGATCTGGCCGAACGTCTGCGCCAGCGTGGTGTCGGAACGCTTCGCGCTCATGGTCGTGCGCGCGATCGTCACCATGGTCTGCGCATACCAGTCGCTCGCCACGCGCTCGCGGGTCAGCGGATCGTCCATCATGCGCCGGGTGGCGTCCGCGTTCTGCCGGGCGCCGTGCAGCGCGTAGGCGGTCGACACCAGGGCCAGCACCAGCACGACGGCGAAGCCGAGCACGAGACGGGTGCCGATACGATATTGAGAAAGAGAAAGCTTCGTCGGTTCAGGCGCTGATATGAAGGACTGTCAGTGTCTCAATCGAGTTGTCTTGTGGAAACGAAGGCAATGGAATTCCAAGGAATGTAGTTGTTTTCAAGCAACCGTACGAGTGATTTGCGCCGTACGCAAAACTCGAAAAGGGGAACCGACGCCGTCTTGGTACAATGTCGATTTGGACATTCGGCGTTCTTCTTCACTTTTTCCCCATGATAGACATCCAACTTCTCCGTAAAGACATCGACACCGCGGCCGCCCGCCTGGCCACGCGCAAGTTCAAGCTCGACGTCGCCGGCTTCAGCGCCCTCGAAGGCGAACGCAAGGCGATCCAGACGCGCACCGAAGAACTGCAGGGCAAGCGCAATTCG
>DAMAFT010000464.1:0-4201 GCA_031995805.1 Massilia sp. | reverse complement strand
GCCTGGCGGAAATCACGCGCCTGGGCACCGCCCTGGGCGCGCAGGCCGGTACCTGCATGGGCCTGACCGGCATGGGCGACCTCATCCTCACCTGCACGGGCGACCTGTCGCGCAACCGCCGCGTCGGCCTGGCGCTGGCCCAAGGCAAGCCGCTCGACCAGATCGTGAAGGAACTCGGCCACGTGGCCGAAGGCGTGCCGTGCGCGAAGGCAGTGCGCGAACTGGCCGCGCGGATGGGCGTGGACATGCCGATCACCAATGCGGTGGCAGGCGTGCTGTTCGACGGGGATGCGGCGCCGGACATGGTGGCGCAACTGATGGAGCGGGATCCGCGCAACGAGCTGGCCTGAAGAGCCATGGGGGCCGCAGGCCATGCATGCGTCACGCGTGGGCAGCGCATTGGTCGCGTCATCATTTCCTGCAGGGTGGAGCTACCCACCCTACGCCGGGTTACGCTCAGTTGTTCGATGCGCCCGGATGCAGCAGGATGGTCAGCAAGGCCACCGCATCCTTGACCGCGCGCACCGAGTGCGGTTCGCCGCCGGCCAGGTAGACCATTTCGTTCGGATTCAGGATCGTCGTGCGGCCGTGGGCCTCGAAGGCGATTTCGCCTTCCAGGCACAGCAGCGTGATCTCGCCTTCCACGCTGTGCTCGGGCATCGGCTTGTCGGTCGGCAGCACCAGCCGGATCAATTCCATGTGGTCGGTCTTGATCAGGGCGATCGACGTGAAGTTCGCGATGTCGTCCTCGCCGCGCTGCAGCGCGATCCTTTCCCCCGATACTGCATGCTGCAAAGCCATTTTCAAATCTCCTGAGTTACGCGTCGTCGAAAACCTGCGGCACCCCGCGCAGCCAGGTGACCAGCGCGGTGGCGTCCTTGAATCCCTGCGCGAGCTGCGGCACCAGTGTTTCCGGTGCGTTGATGTCGAGCTTTGTCTCGATCCAGACGAAATAGCTCTTGAGCTTCAGGTATTCGACCAGCGGATGGGCGGGGTCGAAGCCCTTCGGCGGACGCTGCAGCTTGTCTTCCGGATTCAGGTCGCCATACGTTGCGCGCAGATGTTTATTCTTCAACATCTTCGAGAATCCTGTCGCATCGTTGACCACGTGCTCGCGGATCGCCTTCAGGCGCGCCGGCGGCGGCAGGTATTCGCCGGCGCCGAACAGCAGCGTGCCGTCGGCCTCGATATGGAAGTAGTAGGTCGGACCGCCGCCCTCGCTGGGCCGGCGCTTGTTGCCCGGCGCGATGCCGGCCGAGAAATGCGACTTGTACGGCGTCTTGTCGTGCGAGAAGCGGGTGTCGCGCTGGAAGCGGAACATCGCCTTCTTCGGGTCGCAGGCGACGACCTGCCGGTCGTATTTGCCGATCTCGCGGATCAGTTCGGCAAGAACCTCGAGGAACTCGGCGCGCAGGATGTCGTAGCGCGGCTTGTTCATGATGAACCAGGGCCGGGTATTGCTCTCTTTGAGTTCGGACAGGAATTGCGTCAGGTCGCGCAGGTGCATGGGATCGGTAGATGAAATGGATCAGGGAGTCTGGCGCGGGCGGCGGCCGACCGTCACGTCGAGCGTGGCCTCGCGGTTCTTGCGCATGACTTTCAATTGCGCCTTGCCGCCTGGCGGCAGGTCGGCGATCAGGTTCATCATGTCGTTGGTGCTGGCGACCCGCTTGCCTTCGACGGCGAGCAGGATGTCGCCGGGGCGCACGCCGGCGCGGTCGGCCGGGCTGCCGCGCACCACGCCGGCGATGATGGCGCCCTCCTCGCGCGCCAGGCCGAAGCTGCGCGCCAGCTCGGGCGTGATGTCCTGGGATTCGACGCCGATCCAGCCGCGCACCACCTGGCCGTGCTTGACGATGGAATCGAGCACGGTCTTGGCCGTGGTGACGGGAATGGCGAAACCGATGCCGACCGACCCGCCGGTCTGCGAATAGATCGCCGAATTGATGCCGAGCAGGTTGCCGCGCGTATCGACCAGCGCGCCGCCCGAGTTGCCGAAGTTGATCGCGGCGTCGGTCTGGATGAAGTTCTCGAAGTGGTTGATGTGCAGGTTGTTGCGGCCGAGCGCGGAAATGATGCCCAGCGTGACGGTCTGGCCGACGCCGAACGGATTGCCGATCGCCAGCACCACGTCGCCCACGCGCGCCTGGGCCGGGTCGCCCAGCACGATCACCGGCAGGCGGTCGGCGCGGATGCGGATCACGGCCAGGTCCGTCTCGGGATCGGTGCCGACGATCGTGGCGGCGGCCTTGCGGCCGTCGGCCAGGCCGACCTCGATCTCGTCGGCGCCTTCGATCACATGGTAGTTGGTCAGGATGTAGCCGTCGCTGCTGACGATGACGCCGGAACCCAGGCTAGCCATCTGTTCCTGCGGCGGCGTCTTGTCGCCGAAGAAGCGGCGGAAGAACGGGTCCTTGAGCAGCGGATGCGCGTCGCGCAGCGCCTTGCTGGTGAGGATGTTGACCACCGCCGGCATCGCGCGCCCGGCCGCGTCGCGGAAGCTGCCCGGGGCGGCGCCGTGCGGCGACTGCAATACGGGCACCTGCTGCCCGGCGCCGCCGACGGTGACGCGCGCCGGGGCGCGCTCCAGCCACGCCGGCCGCACGACGGCGAGCACGGCATAGATGCCGAGCACGATCGTGACGGTCTGGGCGAACAGCAGCCAGTAGCGGCGCATGGTGGTTGCCTGGTTTATTTTTTCAGGGAATCCCGGATCTCGCGCAGCAGGAGGATGTCCTCGGGCGGCGGCGGGGGCGGGGCGGCCGGCTTGGCGTCTTCCTCGCGCTGCAAGGAATGACGCAGGCGGTTCATCAGGCGCACCATCTGGAAGATGACAAAGGCCAGGATCAGGAAGTTCAACAGGATCGTGATGAAGTTACCGTAGGCCAGCACGGCGCCGGCTTTCTTGGCTTCGGCCAGCGACAGGCCGTAGGCCTGGCCATTCAGTGGAATGTAGTAGCTGGCAAAGTCCAGGCCGCCGAACAGCTTGCCGATCGGCGGCATGATCACGTCCTGCACCAGCGAATCGACGATCTTGCCGAAGGCGCCGCCGATGATGACGCCGACGGCAAGGTCGACCACGTTGCCTTTCATGGCAAATTTCTTGAATTCTTCGAACATCGCCATCGCTGGTCCTCCTTGTCCTTTTAAAAATGTTGTATTTCCAAGACGATGATACAGGAATCTTGTGTTGTGTCTCCCTAGAGCAATCCCCTACTGTCAAAAGTGTTTCTAAAGAAAATGCATATTGTGAACAGCGCCTTAGTAATGCAAAGGGTTATTCTTTAGTTTGCAAAACTGTTCACATATAATGGCTCGTTACCAGAAGGGTTTTTACTGCATTGCAACATTTTTCGTTGCAGTCATCATTCGCATTTGACGAACGGAGTTGGTATGAGTAATGAGAAGCAGGTCGACACAGGCCGGCGAGGCTTGCTCGTGGCTACATGCGCGGCGGGCGGGGTTGTCGGTGTTTCAACGGCCGGGGTACTGGTCAGCACGCTACAGCCGTCCGAGCGAGCGAAGGCCGCTGGAGCTCCCGTCGAAGTAGATATCTCCGACGTCAAGCCCGGCGAGATGAAAGTGGTGGAATGGCGCGGCAAGCCGGTGTGGATCCTGCGCCGCACACCGGAAATGATGGCCAGCCTGCCGAAGAACGACAACCTGGTGGCCGATCCGAAATCCGACAAGTCGTTCCAGATCGACATGCCGGAATACGCCAAGAACGAATTCCGCGCGCGCCCCGAGCACAAGGAAGTGCTGGTCACGGTGGGCATCTGCTCCCACCTGGGCTGCTCGCCTTCCTCCCGCTTCACCGAAGGCCCCCAGCCCAACCTGCCGGACGACTGGCACGGCGGCTTCCTGTGCCCCTGCCACGGCTCGACCTTCGACCTGGCCGGCCGCGTCTTCAAGAACAAGCCGGCGCCGGCCAACCTCGATGTTCCCCCGTATATGTATCTGTCCGACAACAAGATGGTGATCGGCAAAGACGAGAAAGGCGAGGCATAACATGGGCGCGTTCAAGGAAACCAAGCTTCCGGCCGACGCGCCGGCCGGCGACAAGGCGCTGGCCTGGGTCGACGACCGCTTCCCCCTCACCAAGCTGTGGAACGACCAGTGGGGCAAGTACTACGCACCGAAGAACTTCAACGTCTGGTACCTGTTCGGCTCGCTGGCCATGCTGGTGCTGGTGCTGCAGATC
>DAMAFT010000463.1:0-4203 GCA_031995805.1 Massilia sp. | reverse complement strand
TACCCGCCGCAGCTGTCGGGCGGCCAGCGCCAGCGCATCGCCCTGGCGCGCGCGCTGGCCGTGGAGCCGCGCGTGCTGCTGCTGGACGAGCCGTTCGGCGCGCTCGACGCCAAGGTACGCAAGGAACTGCGGCGCTGGCTGCGCCAGCTGCACGACGAATTGCACGTGACCTCGATCTTCGTCACCCACGACCAGGAAGAGGCGCTCGAGGTGGCCGACCAGATCGTCCTGATGAACAAGGGCCGCGTCGAGCAGCTCGGCACGCCGGACCAGGTCTACAACCAGCCGGCGTCGCCCTTCGTCTACGGCTTCCTGGGCAACGTCAACCTGTTCCACGGCCGCGTGCAGGACGGCGTGCTGGCCAGCGGCGACGCCACCTTCCAGGCGCCGCAGTACGCCGGCGTGAAGGACGGCGCCGGCATCGCCTACGTGCGCCCGCACGACCTCGACGTCGAGCGCTACGTGGCCGGCGGGGAGGGCGTGGCCGTCAGGCTGCGCCGCGCCCATGCGATCGGCCCGCTGGCCCAGCTCGACCTGGAGCGCGCCGACAATGCGCAGATCATCGAGGCGGTGATCCCGAACGAGCGCTTCCGCGAGCTGTCGCTGAAGGATGGCGACACGCTGCTGGTGAGACCGAAGCGCATGCACGTGTTCGTCGACCAGGGAGAGGGCATATGAACTTCCAGCAGCTGCGTTCCGTGCGCGAGGCCGCGCGCCGCAACTTCAACCTGACCGACGTCGCCAATGCCTTGTTCACGTCGCAGCCGGGCGTGTCGCGCCAGATCCGCGAGCTGGAGGACGAACTGGGCGTCGTCATCTTCGAGCGCAACGGCAAGCGCCTGACCGGGCTGACCGATCCCGGCAAGGGCATCCTGAAGATCGTCGAGCGCCTGCTGGTCGAAGCCGAGAACCTGCAGCAGGCCAGCACCGAATACGCCGGCCAGGACAGCGGCACGCTGCGCGTGGCCGTCACCCACACGCAGGCGCGCTACGCGCTGCCGCAGGTGGTGCAGGCGTTCCGCGCCAGCTACCCCGGCGTGCGCATCGCCCTGCAGCAGAGCGCCCCCGAGCACATCGCCGAATGGGTGCTGTCGGGCCGCGCCGACATCGGCATCGCCACCGAAGGCCTGTCGACCTTCCCCGACCTGGTGTCCTTCCCGTGCTACCGCTGGAGCCACCTGGTGGTGGTGCCGGACGGCCATCCGCTGCTGGCGCAGATGCCGCTCAGGCTGGCCGACCTGGCCGAATACCCGTTGATCACCTACGACGTCGGCTTCACCGGCCGCAGCCACATCGACGCGGCCTTCGCCGCCGCCGGCGCGAATCCGGACATCGTGCTGACGGCGATGGATTCGGACGTCATCAAGCAGTACGTGTCGCTGGGGCTGGGCGTGGGCATCGTGGCCTCGATGGCCTTCGACCACGGCCGCGACCGCGGCCTGCGCGCGATCGAGTCCTCGCACCTGTTCGCGCCGAACGTCACCAGGCTGGCGGTGCGCCGCGGCGCCTACCTGCGCGCATACGCGTTCGACTTCATCGAGCGCTTCGCGCAGGGGTACACGAAGGCGGACATCGAGAAGGCGTTGCAGGCGGAAGAGTAGGGTGCGCAACCCGTGCGCACCTACTGGCCCGGATTCGTGAAGCGCGCGTGGATGGCGTCGATCGCCTTCGCCACCTCGTCGGACAGCACGATGGCTTCCGCGTCGATGTTCTCCTTTAACTGCCGCAGGTCGGTCGCCCCGACGATGGTCGACGCGACGAACCAGCGCGAGCAGCACCACGCGATCGCCATCTGCGCCGGCGTCAGGCCGTGGGCGCGCGCCAGCGCCGCGTATTCCTTCGTCGCCTCGATCACCATCGGACGCAGGTAGCGCGGGCTCCAGGTAGGCGGGTAGATCGTCAGGCGACCGCGCGCGGCCGGGTCGTCGACGTACTTGGCGCTCAGCTGGCCGAAGGCGAGCGGGCTGTAGGCCAGCAGGCTGACGTCCTCGCGGAAGCACACCTCGTCCAGCAGCGTCGTCTCGAAAGCGCGCGCCGTCAGGTTGTACAGATTCTGGATGGTGGCGATGCGCGGCAGGTCCTTCGTCTCGGCCTGCTTGACGTACTCGCACACGCCCCATGGGCTTTCGTTGGACACGCCGACGTGGCGGATCTTGCCGGCCTTGACCAGCGCGTCCAGCGCGCCCAGCGTGTCCTCGATGGGCACGCCGGTGCGCTCCTTGCGCGGGTCGAAGCTGTTGGCGCCGAAGATCGGTACGTTGCGGCTCGGCCAGTGCAACTGGTACAGGTCGATGTAGTCGGTCTGCAGGCGCTGCAGGCTGGCGTCGACGGCGGCGTGGAGGTTCTTCGCATCCAGGTTGTGCTTGCCGCCGCGGATCCAGTGCTGGCTGGCGTTCGGGCCGGCGGCCTTGGTGGCCAGCACCACCCGGTCGCGCTGGCCGCTCTTTTTCAGCCAGCTGCCGATGAAGCGCTCGGTCGATCCCTGCGTGCCGGCACTGGGCGGCACCGGGTACATCTCGGCCGTGTCGATAACGTTGATGCCGCGTTCGAGCGCGTAGTCGAGCTGGGCGTGCGCCTCGGCTTCGGTATTCTGCTCGCCGAAGGTCATCGTGCCGAGGCAGATGCGGGAGACGTGCAGGTCGGTCCTGCCGAGCCGGTTGGTCCGCATGTCAGTCCTTCCTGTCGGCGGAAAGCAATGCATCCGCGCACTCGCGCACCAGCGCCGGTCCACGGTAGATCAGCCCGCTGTACAACTGCACCAGCTGCGCGCCCGCATCGATCTTGGCCCTGGCGTCGCGCCCGCTCAGGATGCCGCCCACGCCGATGATCGGCACGGCATCGCCCACTTCCTTCTTCAGCGCGCGGATCACGATGTTCGACAGGTCGAACACCGGCGCGCCCGACAGGCCGCCCTGTTCGCCCGCATGGCGCATGCCTTCGACGTCGCGGCGGTTCAGCGTGGTGTTGGTGGCGATCACGCCGTCGATGCCGTGGCGGACCAGGGCGCCGCCGATGTCGCGGATCTGGTCGCCGTCCACGTCCGGGGCGATCTTCAGGGCCAGCGGCACGTAGCGGCCGTACTGGTCGGCCAGGCGCGATTGCTCGCCCTTGAGCTGGGCCAGCAGCGCATCGAGTTCCGAGGCGCCCTGCAGCTGTCGAAGATTCTTGGTGTTCGGCGACGAGATGTTGACCGTGACGTAGCTGGCATACGGGTAGACCTTGCGCAGGCACTCGACGTAGTCGTCGGCGGCGCGCTCGATCGGCGTGTCGGCGTTCTTGCCGATGTTCAGGCCCAGCACGCCCTGGCGTTCCTGGTAGAAGCGCGAGGCTTGCACGTTGGCCACGAAGGCGTCGACGCCGCCGTTGTTGAAGCCCATGCGGTTGATGATGCCGCGCGCGGCCGGCAGGCGGAACATGCGCGGGCGCGGATTGCCTGGCTGGGCGCGCGGCGTCACGGTGCCGATCTCGATCGAGCCGAAGCCCAGCGCGGCCAGGCCGTCGATGTACGCGCCGTCCTTGTCCAGGCCGGCGGCCAGGCCGACCGGGTTCGGGAAGGTGATGCCCATGACGGTGCGCGGATCGGGTTTCGGCTTGCGCACGAGGCCCGTCAGCCCCAGGCGCGCGGCGCGGCGCAGGTTGGGCAGGGTGACGTTATGGGCCGTTTCCGGATCGAGGGCGAACAGCAGCGGGCGGGCGAGGGCGTACAGGAATTTGTCGGACATGGTCGGTGGGATCGTGAATTCGCGACATTTTAACGTGGGTTGTTGAAATGCCGCACCAGTGGCTGGCGATTTAGGTTGCGGCTTCGTTTCGCACCACGGCCACACCCGGGTCAGAGCCCTTTGAAAAGCAGAACCGGGCTCTGACCCTAGCGATCCAGCACGCCCCACACGCCGTCGATGCGCGCCTCCAGCGGCCGGAAGTTGATCTTGTACGCCATCTTGGGGCTCTGCTCGATCCAGTAGCCGAGGTAGACGTAGGGCAGGCCCAGCTCGCGTGCCTGGCCGATCTGCCACATCACGTTGTAGGTGCCGTACGAGGCGCCCTCGACGTCGGGGTCGAAGAAGGTGTAGACCGAGGACAGGCCGTCCGACAGCACGTCGATGATCGAGACCATGCGCAGGGTGCCGTCCGGCTCGCGGAACTCCACCAGGCGCGTGTTGACGCGGCTTTGCAGCAGGAACTGGGCGTACTGGTCGCGGC
>DAMAFT010000462.1:0-4224 GCA_031995805.1 Massilia sp. | reverse complement strand
GCAGGGCGCGCGCCAGCGCCCACTCGTCCGGGCCGATGCGCTGGCCGTCGCGCGCCGAACCGTCCGCCCACCAGCCGCGCGGCACGCTTTCCTCGGGCGACGCGCCGGGGCGCGGCCGGCCCCACAGCTGGCGCGTGGTGGCGTTGACCAGTTCCACGCCGCCCTCGGTATTGCAGTAGACGATGCCCACCGGGACGGCCTGCAGGAAGGCGTCCAGGCGCTGGCGCTCGGCTTCGGCGGCGCGCGCGGCGGCGACGGCCTGCTGCTGGCTGGCCAGCAGCGCTTCCTCGGCATGCTTGAGCTCCGTGACGTCGCGCGTGGTGCCGGCGACGGCTTCCACCTCGCCGTCCGGGCCGATCACCGGCACGAAGATGTAGTCGTAGTAGCGCAGGCCGAAGGCGCCGTCGAACGGCACCACGCCGCGGATGCCCTGGCGCGTGGCCTTGACCTGCTCGATCTCGCGCCCGTGCATGGCCGCGTGCCAGTCGGGGTAGCCGAGTTCGAGGCAGTTCTTGCCGATCGCTTCGTCCCAGGTCTTGCCCCACATTTGCAGCAGCACGGCGTTGGCGTAGGTGAAGCGGTGGTTCAGGTCGAAGACGTAGACCAGGTCCGGCGTGGCCGACAGCACCGCCTCGTACAGCCGGCGCCGGCGCTCGCCGTCGGCCTGGCGCCGCTCGGCGCGCTGCTCGCGCAGGTGGCGCTCGACCAGCAGCGCCGCCAGGTCGGCGAAGTAGCCGATGTCGGCGCTCAGTTCCGGACCGGGCGCGCGCGGCGCGTCGTGGTAGAACGCCAGCGTGCCGACGATGTCGCCGTCGGGGCCGTGCAGCGGGAAGGACCAGCAGGCGCGCACGCCGTGCGCGCGCGCCAGGTCGCGGTAGGGCGCCAGGCGCGGCTCGAGCAGCAGGTCCTCGACGATGACGGTGGCGCGCGTGGCGACGGCGCGCCCGCATGCCGCCTCGCCTTCGCCGACCGGCACCACGCGCAGGGCCTCGGTGAACGACGGCGCCAGGCCGATCGCGGCGCTCAGGTGCAGCGCGCCGCCGGCGTCGTCGACGAGGTAGAAGGCGGCCTGGGTGCCCGGACCGGTGAGCGCGTGCGCCGCCTGCAGCATGCTGGCCAACAGGGCGTCGAACGGCGCGCCGCGTACCGCCTGCGACAGGACGTCCTTCAGGTTATCGAGTTTCAGGCGTTCCTGTTGGGTGGACATGGGGGCGTGGATAAAAACAGACGTACACAAAAAATTGATGTCAGGATTTGATTTTAACGCATGGATCTGTACACACGATGGGTGTACGCTGGATGTTTCGCGGGCGGTATCCGGGCATCCGCGCCCGCCGGACATGGATCCGTGCGTCCGCAGCGCTCATCCATTCGTGTCGCCAGTTTTTGCGCCTTCGTATTATGATTGACTTAATCACCACACATTAAAGGATTTCCATGAACAACTTGGCAGGCGACCGGATTTCCCGTCTGGAGGAACAGAAGCAGCGCGCCCGTCGCGTCCGTATCGGCGTCATGCTGGCGCTGTGCGCATTGCCCGTCGCGCTGGCCTTCGCCAGGGGCGTCACGGCGCTGGCACATGGATCTTCGCTTTGAGGTGCTTGAGGTTGGCGACGATCGTGAAGGTCATCACCACCAGTAGCGACCACGCCGGCCATTTGCTGGCGTGGACCACCGACCAGGCGCCCAGCTGGTTCGGATAGCGCCACAGGCCCCGGAACGTGCCGAGGTTCTCGGCCAGCCAGATGAAGAACCCGGTCAGCACGAACCCCAGCAGCAGCGGCATGCGCCGCTCCCGGTCGAGCGGGCGGAAGTGCACGGTGGTGCGGGCGTACAACCCGAGCGCGACGGCCGCCAGGTACCAGCGCGCGTCGCCCAGCCAGTGATGCGTGAAGAAATTCGCATAGATCAGCAGCGCCACCACGGCCGACATCCAGTGCGGCGGATGGTGGCGGATGCGCAGGTCGAGCAGGCGCCAGGCCTGGATCACGTAGCTGCCCACGGCCGCATACATGAACCCCGAGAACAGCGGCACCCCCGCCACCTTGGTGTACGCGAAGTCCGGATACGACCACGAACGGATGCCGCTCGAGGTCTTGAACGCCTCCAGCGCGAAGCCGAGCAGGTGGAACAGGCAGATGGCCTTCAGCTCGTCGCGGCTTTCCAGTCCGCTGCGCAGCATCCACGCCTGGATCGCCAGGGCGATGACGAGCAGCGCATCGTAGCGCGGCAGCCCGAGGATGCCGGCGCGCGGCACCAGCAGCACGGACCCGAAGAACAGTCCCGCGAACAGGCAGGCGCGCGCATCCTTCACGCCGAACATCAGGAATTCCGCCAGGGCGCGGCGCCAGCCGGCCAGGGGGCGGGTGCGGGTGTCGAGCAGCAGGGTGTCGAGGGCGGTGCGGAGAGGTGGGGGCATCGGCATTCCGTCGTGGTCGGATGGACGGGATGCTAGCACGGCCGGGCGGCCGCTGGACGCCTCAGGGGCGCTGGCCGAACACTTCGCGTCCCAGTTCCGCCACGCAGGCGATGCGTCCGTCGCCCCGCCTCAGCGCGGCGCCATCGAGTACGGCATGCGCCACATGGGCGGACATCACCTCGCGGGCATAGGCGCGCACGGCATCCAGTGCCCGGGCGTCCGGCGCGGCGCCGGCGCAGACGGCGACGAACAGCACGCGCAAGCCGGGATTGCGCATGCGCGCGGCATTCAGGCGCGCGATCAATCCGTAATGGCGTCCGGCGTCGGCAGCCTCCGGCGCCAGCGGTACCAGTGCGACGTCGGCTGCGGCGAGTGCGGCGCAGCAGGCGTCCGCGCCGCAGGCGCAGGCGTTGATCAGCACGTCTGCGCCGGTGTCCGGGGGCGGCGGTTCGCAGGCGTCGAGCAGCAATATACGCGCGCCTTCGCGGCGGCGCACGTCGGCGAGATGCGCGCCGAACGCGGCGGGCAGGGGATCCGGGTCGTCGGAGGCAATGGCGACGGTCATCCGGCGGCTGCGCAACGGGACGCGCCGGGCGGTGGGTGAAGTGGCGGGACGCATGGATTTCCTTCGGTCGTGGAGACCGGGACAGTCTAGGCGCGGCGGCGCATCGTGCGCGTAAAAAGAATGCCCGCGCGCGCATACGGCATCTATACGGACGACGAGCCGGCGAAGGGCGATCAGTCGCAGTCGAAGCCGGGGGCGATGCCGCAGAACGACGCCGTGCGCCTGCGTTCGACGTAGCCGGCGCGCGGTACGCTCGCGGCGTCCGGGCAGGACGGCGCGCTGCCGTTGCAGGCGGTCGCGTCGATCTCGAAGATGACCTTGCGCTGGGCCTTGAGCTGGCCGGCGGCGTCGACGACCTGGCCTTCCTGGTACGCCCTGGACCTGCACTTGACCGTGACGAGGAAGCCGCTGGCGGCGCGGAAGTCCGGGAGCGTCTGGCCGGGACCGCTGCCGCCGCTGCTGCCGTCGATGGCGTCGCAGACGGCCGTGTCGGCCGTGCGCAGGCGCGCGAACGCCCATTCCAGGCCGCCGCGGGCCGCCTGGTCGGCGCGCATGCCGAGCAGGCCGTTGTCGATGGTCGCTTGCTGCGTGCCCTGCAGGCGCAGCATCGCCAGCGCCAGCCCGGCCAGCACGACGAGGAAGACGACCGCTGCGATATAGGCGAAGCCGTCCTGGGTGCGCCGGTGGCTCATGGCAGGTTCTCCACGTGTGCGCCCATGGTGAGCGTGGCGCGCTGTCCGCCGTTGGCGAGTCCGAGCGTCAGCTGGAGGTAGCCGCTCTGCTGCGTGGCGCCCTGGTTGGCGCGGTAGACGAAGGTGCAGCCGCTGACCCGGGTGGCGAGCACGCGCGCCGTCGCGGCGTCGCCGGTCGGGCAGGATCCTGCCGTATCGAAGTTGCGCACCGTGCGATACAGGATGCCCGTGCCGTTGCCGTCGGCGCCGATGCCGGGAGCGACGCAGGCGTAGCCGAGCACCTGGGTCGCACGCGGCACGATCAGGAAGCGGCTGCCCTGGTAGGTTCCATCGAAGCTCGGGGAACCCTTGAGCGTGATCCGCGTCGTTCCCGCGCCGGCGCCGGCCGGCGAGTCGACCGGCGCGCCGATCGCGGCGCGGTTCACGCCGGCGGCGCCGTAGATGTCGGTGCCGTTGGCGTTGCCGATCACGAAGAAGTCGTTTTCAGCCACCTCTGGCCTGAGCGTGGTCAGGATATCGAAGGGCTGCGTCGGATGTTCGGGATCGAA
>DAMAFT010000461.1:0-4230 GCA_031995805.1 Massilia sp. | reverse complement strand
GGGCGGCAGCGCCGGGTCCCACGCCAGCTCGGTCGGGCACATCGTCGTGCGTCCCGGGCTGGAGGGCACGATGCGCCTGCCGTAGTCGGCGAAGAACAGGGCGTTGATCAGTTCGGATTTACCGCGCGAGAACTCGGCCACGAAGGCGACCGTCAGGCGGTCGTCGCCCAGCCGCGCCAGCGCGCGCGCCAGGCGCTGCCGCGCGGCCGCATCCAGCAGGCCGGCCGACTGGGCCCAGCCGCGATAGCGTTCCAGCGCCTGGGCGACGCGTGCGCGCCAGGCGCCATATCGTTGTAAGTCCTGCATGATCCCGTTCGTCCCGCTGCCGCGCTAGCGCTGGCAGGTCGCGCAATAGAAGGTGGAGCGTTGGCCCTGCTTGATCTGGCGTACCGGCGCGCCGCAGTTGCGGCAAGGCACTCCCGCACGATCATAGACGAAATATGTCTGTTGGAAATAGCCGGATTGGCCATTCACGGCAATAAAGTCGCGCAACGTGCTGCCGCCCTGGACGATGGCGGCGGCCAGGATCGCGCGGATCGCCTCGGCCAGCTTGTCGTAGCGGGCGCGGCTGATGCGACCGGCCGGCGTCTTCGGATTGATGCCGGCACGAAACAGGCTCTCGCAGGCGTAGATATTGCCGACGCCGACGACGATGTCGCCGGCCAGCAGCACCTGCTTGATCGGGGCGTTGCGGTTGCGCGTGGCGCGCCACAGCAATTCCCCGGAAAACTTGTCTTCGAGCGGTTCGACGCCCAGCCCGCGCAGCAGCACGTGCTCGTCCAGTTCGCCGTCGTCGTTGCCATGCCAGAGCACGGCGCCGAAGCGGCGCGGGTCGTGCAGGCGCAGCACGCGCCGCCCTTCGGGGCCGCGCACGACGAGGTCGAAGTGGTCGTGCTTCTTCAGCTCGATGCCTTCGGGGAGCACGCGCAAATGGCCGGACATGCCGAGGTGGACGATCAGGGTGCCGTGCTCGAACTTCAGCAGCAGGTACTTGCCGCGCCGGCCGGTGCCGAGGATGCGGCGGCCGGCCAGCAGCGCCGGCAGCGCCGGCGGGAACGGCCAGCGCAGCCCCTCGCGGCGCAGCACGACCTGTTCGACGATACGGTCTTCCAGATGGGGCGCGACACCGCGCCGGGTAACTTCGACTTCCGGGAGTTCAGGCATGAAGCGTCAGGAAAGATGAGTGCAATGTAAATTCGTGTTGCAGCGGCGCACGCGCGGCAGGCGTTCGGCGTAGAATCGGATCATCGATTCGATTGGGACTTGCCTTGAAAAACGCTTTCGCCATTGTAACCCTCTCCGCGCTACTGTCGGCCTGTGCTGTGGCGCCCAAGCAGCAAACGGAGCAGCAAGCCGCCGCGGCACCGTCCGACCAGCCTCTCGCCGCCGCCGAAGCCCAGGAGAAAGCGGCCGCCGGAGCAGGGCAGGGCGAGGCGAAGTCGGAAGAAAACGTTCCCAACGTCGCCATGACGCCCACCATGATGACCCAGCTCATGCAGGCGGAAATGGCATTCAAGAATGGCGACTGGCAAGGTCCCTACCTCACCCTGCTGAGCCTGGCCCAGCAAACCAGGGATCCGCGCCTGGCCAAGCGCGCCGCCGAGATGGCGCTGTCGGCCAAGCAGGCCGACGACGCCCTCGTCGCGGTGCGCCTGTGGCGCGACTATTCGCCGAACTCCGAAGAGGCCAGCCAGTACTATCTGGGGCTGGTGATCCTGTCCGACAACCTCGGCGAAGCAGAAAAAATCCTCAGGCAGCGCCTGGCCGAGGCGACGCCGGGCGCGCGCGGCATGGTGATGTTTCAGATGCAGCAACTGCTGCTGCGCGCCAAGGACAAGCAGGCCGGCATCGCCATGGTCGAGCGCCTCGTCGCGCCGTATCCCGACATGATGGAAACCCACGTCGTGCTGGCCCAGTCGGCGCTGGCGCGCGGCGCCAAGGAAGACGCGCGGCGCGAGGCGTTCGCCGCCCTGAAGATCAAGCCCGACTCGGAAATCGCCGCGCTGACGCTGGCGCAGACGGGCGACAACGATGCCCAGGCGGCCGGTGTCCTGAAGGAATTCCTGGTCGCCCACCCCGATGCCGGCGAAGTGCGCGCCGCCTATGCGCGCCTGCTGGTCAACGACAACCAGTTCGAGGCCGCGCGCCAGCAATTCCTCCTCCTCGATAAGGCCAAGCCGGACAATCCCGCCACCCTGTACGCGCTGGGCGTGCTGTCGGCGCAAATGAAGGACGTGCAGGGCGCCGAGCGCTACCTGACGCGCTTCGTCGACGTGATGGACAAGGCGCCGGACGACGAGCGCGACAGCTCCAAGGCCGTGCTGATGCTGTCCCAGCTCGCCGAGGAACGGGGCGACTACAAGGCGGCCCAGGACTGGCTCGACCGCCTCGACAGCGGCGACCCGAAGATCCAGTTCGGCGCCGAGCTGCGCCGCGCGCAACTGATCGCCAAGCGCGGCGACGTGCCGGCCGCGCGCAAGTACCTGGCCACGCTGCAGGGCGACAAGGCCGAGCAGGCCCAGGTGGTGCTGGTCGAGGCGCAGATCCTGCGCGATGCCGGCAAGGAGCAGGAGGCGTACAAGGTGATGGAGCACGGCGTCAAGCGCTTCCCGGAAAACATGGATTTCCTGTACGACTTCGCCTTGAGCGCCGAGCGCGTGAACAAGGTCGACGTCATGGAGAAATCGCTGCGCAAGGTGATCGCCACGACGCCGGACAACCACCACGCCTACAATGCCCTCGGCTATTCGCTGGCCGACCGCAACATCCGCCTGAAGGAAGCGCGCCAGCTGGTCGAGAAGGCGCTGGGCATGGCGCCCAACGATCCCTTCATCATGGACAGCATGGGCTGGGTGGAATATCGCATGGGCAACCTGGACGCGGCCGAAGCCCAGTTGCGCAAGGCCTACGCAGTGCGCAGCGATGCGGAAATCGCCGTGCACCTGGGCGAAGTGCTCTGGAAAAAGGGGCAGCAGGACGATGCGCGCAAGATGTGGCGCGAGGCGCAGGACAAGGATCCGAAGAACGATGCGCTGAAGTCCACGCTGGCGCGCCTGCGCGTGTCGCTGTGAACGTATCTTTCAAAAAATAGTTAAAATTGAAATAATATTTCAATCCTGGCCGGCGGCACTGTCCGCCGGTTTTCATTGATGGGGATTCATTTGCCGATGTACCGTTCCTTCCGCTTCATTCCAGCTGTGGTGCTGGCCGCCGCCCTGGCCGGCTGCGCCACCGGCGGCGCGCCGCTGTCGAACCCGAATGCGGCGGCCGCCGCCTACCACGACACGATCGACCTCTCCGGTCGCCTGACCGTGACGTACCACAAGGATGGCCAGCCGCAGAACATCATCGGCCTGTTCACCTGGGTGCAGCAGCCGGGCCGCATCGACGTCTCGCTCGATTCCCAGCTCGGGTCGACGCTGGCGCAGATCAGCGTGACGCCGCAGTCGGCCACGCTGACGCAATCCGGCCGCGCGCCGCGCACCGAGAAGGACATCGACAGCCTGACGCGGCGCGCGCTCGGCTGGCCGCTGCCGGTCAAGGGCCTGGCCGACTGGCTGCAGGGCTATGCGACGGACGCCGCCGGCAAGCGCGTCGCCGCCTCGCCCGCCAACAGCAGCGTGTCCACCAACGACGGCTGGCAACTGCGCTTCACCGACTGGCAGGACGGGCCGAAGGGCAGCAATGCCGCCGTCCCGCGCATCATCCGTGCCGAGCGCGCCGCGGCCGACGGCGAAGCGCTGTCGATCAGCATCATCGTCAATCCGGTGCAATGACCATGGCGACGTTCCTGCACGACTGCCCGGCCCCGGCCAAGCTGAACCTGTTCCTGCACGTGACGGGCCGGCGCCCGGACGGCTATCACTTGCTGCAATCCGTATTTCAATTGATCGACCACGGCGACACGTTGCACTTCGACGTGCGCGCCGACGGCCGCATCGTGCGCACCACCGACGTGCCCGGCGTGCCGGAGGAGCAGGACCTGATCGTGCGCGCCCTGCGCGCGCTGCAGGCCGAGTACGAACGGCGCCACGGCCGCCTGCCGCCGGGCATCGACGTCGCCATCGACAAGCGCCTGCCGATGGGCGGCGGCCTCGGCGGCGGCTCCTCGGATGCGGCCACGGCATTGATGGCCGCCAACCACCTGTGGCGAGCCGGCCTGGACGATGCCGAACTGATGGCGCTGGGCTTGCCGCTGGGCGCCGACATCCCGTTCTTCCTGTTCGGCGA
>DAMAFT010000460.1:0-4233 GCA_031995805.1 Massilia sp. | reverse complement strand
CCTGCTCGCCCATGATGGTCTTGACGTCGTTGAAGTCGACGTTGATGTGGCCCGGGACGTTGATGATCTCGGCGATACCGGCGACGGCATTGTTCAGCACGTCGTCGGCATGCTTCATCCACTCGAGCATCGAGTCGTCCTCGTAGATCTCTTCCAGCTTCTCGTTCAGGATCACGATCAGCGAGTCGACGTGCTTGCTCAGTTCTTCCAGGCCCAGCTCGGCCACGTCCATGCACTTGCGGCCCTCGTAGGAGAACGGCTTGGACACGACGGCGACCGTGAGCGCGCCCATGGTCTTGGCCACTTCGGCCACGATCGGGGCGGCGCCGGTGCCGGTGCCGCCGCCCATGCCGGCGGCGATGAAGACCATGTGCGCGCCGCGCAGCGAATCCTCGATGCGCGAGCGCGACTGCTCGGCCAGCTGGCGGCCGACGTCCGGACGCATGCCTGCGCCCAGGCCGGAATCGCCGATCTGGATGATGTTGTGGGCGCTGGAGGCAGCCAGCGCCTGGGAGTCGGTGTTCGCGGCGATGAACTCGACGCCCGACATGCCCTTGTTGATCATATGCTGGACCGCATTGCCACCCGCGCCGCCAACGCCGACGACCTTGATGACCGTGCCCAGTGCTGCGTTATCGACCATATCGAACTCCATGATGAACTCCTAATTCAGAGACCGTTTCCAAGCCCCAGCGCTCACGCGACGTCGTCAGCCCTCGAGATTGGAAACGCGCCTGTATTTTAAAAATATTTACGATGCGCTACCAAGAAAAACCGTTACCACGTGTATCCGAAGCCTCGAAAACACGGCCACGTGTTGCAATCCGGTCGAAAGCGTTCCGGTCGCAGCCCTGGCCGTCCGGGCCCTCTTTCAAAAATTCCCCAGGAACCACTCCTTCATGCGCTGCCATACCGCCTTCACCGATCCATCCTGGCGCGTGACGATGTGGCCCCGCAGGTACTGCTTCTTTGCCTCCAGCAGCAGGCCAAGCACGGTCGCGTAGCGCGGACTGCGCACCACGTCGGCCAGCTGGCCGCGGTACTCCGGCGTGCCGAGGCGCGCCGGTTTCAAAAAGATGTCCTCGGCCATCTCGATCATGCCCGGCATGATCGAGGAGCCGCCCGTCAGCACGATGCCCGACGACAGCACGCCTTCGTAGCCGGATTCGCGCACGACCTGGTGCGCCATCGCGAACAGTTCCTCGACGCGCGGCTCGATCACGGCGGCCAGCGCCTGGCGCGACAGCGAACGCGGGCCGCGGTCGCCCAGCCCCGGCACCTCGAGCGTCTCGCCCGGATCGGCCAGCACCTGCTTGGCCACGCCGTAGCGGATCTTGATCTCCTCGGCCTCGCCGGTCGGGGTGCGCAGCGCCATCGCGATGTCGCTGGTGATCTGGTCGCCTGCGATCGGGATCACGGCCGTGTGGCGGATCGCGCCGTCGCTGAAGACCGCGATGTCGGTGGTGCCGCCGCCGATGTCGATCAGTACCACGCCCAGCTCTTTCTCGTCGCCGGTCAGCACCGAATCGGCCGACGCCATCGGCTGCAGGATCAGGTCCGAGACCTCGAGACCGCAACGGCGCACGCACTTTACAATATTTTGCACGGCGGATACCGCACCTGTAACAATGTGCACGCGCACTTCCAGGCGGATGCCGCTCATGCCGATCGGCTCGCGCACGTCTTCCTGGTTGTCGACGATGAACTCCTGCGGCACCGTGTGCAGCAATTGCTGGTCGGTCGCGATGTTCACGGCCTTCGCGGTCTCGATCACGCGCGCCACGTCGGCCGCCGTGACTTCCTTGTCCTTGATGGCCACCATGCCGCTCGAGTTGAACGAGCGGATATGGCTGCCGGCGATGCCCGCATAGACGTTGCGGATCTTGCAGTCGGCCATCAGCTCCGCTTCCTCGAGCGCGCGCTGGATCGACTCGACGGTCGCCTCGATGTTCACGACGACGCCCTTCTTCAGGCCCTTGGACTCGTGCTGGCCGAGTCCGATCACTTCATGGCGCCCATCGGCCATCACCTCGGCCACCACCGCCACCACCTTCGAGGTGCCGATGTCGAGGCCGACGATCAGGTTCTTTGCGTCTTTGGTCATGTTTGCTGTCGCCCGCTTAGATTAGATTTGTTTTGTTGTTTTGTTGACTGCTTTTTTCTTTGCCGCCTTGACCGGCTTGGTGGCATCGGCCGGCACGCTCAGGGCCGCCGACGACAGCGCCAGCCCGTTCGGATAGCGCATGTCGATCGTGTCGATCCGCCCTTCCTGCAGGCGCGCCGTCAGTTGCGGATAGATGCTCACCAGGCGCTGCACGCGGCCCTTGAGCGTGTTCTTGTCCTTTTCGCGCCCCAGCTCCACGCTCATGCCGTTGTCCAGCCTGACCGTCCAGGCATAGCGGTTCGACAGGCTGATCGACGCCGGCACCAGGCGGATCGGCGCGAACCAGCCGCGCAGTTCCGCGAAGCGCGCCAGCACTTCCTTCTCGCTGCCGTCGGGGCCATCGAACGCCGGCAGTTCGTGGTCGTCGTCGGCCTCGGCCAGGTTGGCGGTGAAGACGTCGCCCTTCACCGACAGCAGGCGCCCGTCCTCGCCCCAGGTGCCGAGCGCCTCGTGCTCTTCGACGGCCACGATCAACTGGTTCGGCCATTCGCGGCGCACGGTTGCCTTGCGCACCCACGGCACCGCCTCGAAGGTCGTGCGCACCTGTTCCAGGTCGGTGGTGAAGAAGTTCCCGCGGATCTTCCCCAGCACGCCGTTGCGCACCGTCAGTTCGTTCACGTGCTGCAGGTCCAGCCCGTACATGCTCTCGACACGCACCGCGCGCAGGGTGAACATCGGGCGCTGCGACAGCCACCACACGCCGGATGCCACGCCCGCGAGCAGCGACAGCGCGGTCAGCGCGCTGGCGGTTGCGTTCAGGGCTCGCACGTCTTGCCACATCGTCTGTTCCTTATGCCTTCTTCGGCTGGCCGAGCTTCAGGCTGGCCGAGGCCAGGATCTGCACGCACAGGTCTTCGTAGCTCGTGCCCTCGGCGCGCGCCGCCATCGGCACCAGCGAGTGCGTGGTCATGCCCGGCGAGGTGTTCACCTCCAGCAGGAAGGGCGCATTGTCCGCTTCGCGCAGCAGCACGTCGACGCGGCCCCAGCCCTCGCAGCCGAGCGCGCGGTAGGCGTTCTCCACGTGCGCCTGGATCGTCCTGGTGGTCTGCTCGTCGAGCGGCGCCGGGCAGTAGTACCTGGTGTCGTCCTTGAAGTACTTGTTCTGGTAGTCGTAGTTGCCTTCCGGGGCGACGATCTCGATCACCGGCAGCGCGCGCGCGCCCTCTCCGGCGCCCAGCACCGGCACCGAGAATTCGCGGCCCTGGATGAACTGCTCGGCCAGCACCACCTTGTCGTAGGTGCGCGCCAGGTCGACGGCCGCCTGCAGGTCCTCGGCCTTCGTCACCTTGGTGATGCCGATGGTCGAGCCTTCCAGCGGCGGCTTGACGATCAGCGGCAGGCCGAGATCCGCCACCACCCGGTCCAGGTCGGCGTGGTCGCCGATCACGGCGTACTTCGGCGTCGGCACGCCGTGCGCCAGCCAGACGATCTTGGTGGTGATCTTGTCCATGCCGACGCTCGAGGCCATCACGCCGCTGCCGGTGTACGGGATGCCCAGCTGCTCGAGCGCGCCCTGCAGGCTGCCGTCCTCGCCGTAGCGGCCGTGCAGCGCGATGAACACGCGGTCGAACCGTTCCGCGGCCAGCTCGGCCAGCGAGCGCTCGGCCGGATCGAACGGATGGGCGTCGACGCCCTTGCTGCGCAGCGCCTGCAGCACCCCGTTGCCGGAGATGAGGGAAATCTCGCGTTCGGCGGAACGGCCGCCCAGCAGGACGCCGACCTTGCCCAGTGCCTGGATGTCGGAAGGGACGGAAGTGCTCACGATGCCACCTTTTGATGCGAAGTCAGTTGTTGGGGAACGCCGCCGATCGAGCCGGCGCCCATGGTCAGCACGACGTCGCCGTCGCGCGCGATGTCCAGGATGGTCGACGGCATGTCGGCGATCGCTTCGACGAACACCGGTTCGACCTTGCCGCCGGCGCGCAGCGCGCGCGCCAGGGCGCGGCCGTCGGCGGCCACGATCGGCGACTCGCCGGCCGCGTACACCTCGGCCAGCAGCAGCACGTCGGGCGTGGCCAGCACCTTGACGAAGTCCTCGAACAGGTCGCGCGTACGGGTATAGCGGTGCG
>DAMAFT010000459.1:2161-4234 GCA_031995805.1 Massilia sp. | reverse complement strand
TGTCGGTGTCGCTGATGGTCAAGGGCAAGCTGTGGGGCCTGATCTCGTGCCACAACGAGCAGCCACGCCCGGTCGACTTCGAGAAGCGCACGGCGTGCGAACAGCTGGCCCAGATCCTGGCGCTGTGCATCGAGTCGCGCGAGGACGCGGCCGAGCTGCAGTTCCGCCTCGAGGTGCGCCGCATCATGGTATCGATGCTGGCCGGCCTCACGCAGGGCAGCGACTTCATCGAGAACCTGTCGAGCGTGTTCCCGGAACTGCTGCGCTTCGCGCGCGCCGCCGGCGTGGCCGTCGTCGTCGACGACCGCATCCTGGCCTACGGCGACACGCCCGAACAGGACGACATCCGCGCCCTGGTCGACTGGCTGACCGTGCACGACCACGGCGACGTGTTCCATACCGACCGGCTGTCGTCCGTGTACCCGGCCGGCGACGCGCTCGTGCGCAATGCCAGCGGCCTGCTGGCGATGCCGATCTCGCGCATCCACAAGCACTACCTGCTGTGGTTCCGCCCCGAATACGTGCACACCATCGAATGGGCCGGCAACCCGCACGCCAAGGCCGTGATCCTCAACGTCAGGAGCGAGCCGGCCGACGCCCCCGCGCCGGGCACGCCGACCCAGCTGTCGCCGCGCACCAGCTTCGTCGCCTGGCGCGAGACCATCCACGGCACCAGCGTGCCCTGGCATGCTGGCGAACTCGAACTGGCGCTGGAATTCCGCACCGCGCTGCTGGGCATCGCGCTCGAGCGCGCCGAGCAGATGGCCGCCCTGGCCGAGGAACTGGGCCGCGCCAACAAGGAACTCGAGGCGTTCTCGTACTCGGTGTCGCACGACCTGCGCGCGCCGCTGCGCCACATCGTCGGCTTCGCCGACCTGCTGCTCGAATCGGCCGGCAGCGAAGACGCCGTGCAGCGCCAGCGCTTCCTCAAGAACATCAAGGAGGCGGCGCGCCTGGCCGGCAAGCTGGTCGACGACCTGCTGTCGTTCTCGCAGATGGGCCGCGCCTCGCTGCGTCCGACCAAGGTGGACATGAACGAACTGGTGGCGGCCAGCCGCGACCAGCTGTCGCTGGAAACGCGCGGGCGCAACGTCGAGTGGCACGTCGCGCCGCTGCCGGACGTCTGGGCCGATCCGACCTTCCTGCACCTGGCCATGGCCAACCTGCTGTCGAACGCCGTGAAATTCACCGGCCAGCGCGATCCCGCCGTCATCCGCGTCACGGCCGAGGACACGCCCGAGGAAACGGTGTTCCACGTGGCCGACAACGGCGCCGGCTTCAACATGGAATACGTGCACAAGCTGTTCGGCGTCTTCCAGCGCCTGCACCGGATGGAAGACTTCCAGGGCACCGGCATCGGCCTGGCCAACGTGCGCCGCATCGTCGAGCGCCACAACGGCCGCGTGTGGGCCGACTCGGTCCCGGGCCAGGGCGCGACGTTCTCGTTCGCCATCCCCAAACAGAATCCAAATCAACAAGATAGCTGAAGGAATCCATGCTCAAACCAATCCTTTTGGTCGAAGACAACCCGAACGATCTGGAATTGACGCTCATTGCGCTGTCCAAGAGCCAGCTCGCGAACCAGGTCATCGTGGTACGCGATGGCGCCGAGGCGCTCGACTACCTGCACCGGCGCGGCGAGCACGCGCAGCGCGTGCCCGGCAACCCGGCGGTGGTGCTGCTCGACCTGAAACTGCCGAAGGTCGACGGCCTCGAAGTCCTCAAGGAAATCCGCACGACCGACGGCCTCAAGCCGCTGCCGGTCGTGATGCTGACGTCGTCGCGGGAAGAGCAGGACCTGGTGCGCAGCTACGAGCTGGGCGTGAACGCCTACGTGGTCAAGCCGGTCGATTTCACGGAATTCGTGCGCGCCATCGCCGACCTGGGCATCTTCTGGGCCGTGCTGAACGAACCGCCGCCGGGGTCGCAGCGCTACGTGCGTCCCGCCAAGTAGGGTGGGCGGGTTCCCCGCCCACGCGGCGATACGCGGCGCCACCGCCGTCGATGACGCGACCGGCATCGTCCAATGATGACGCGACAGGTATCGTCCAATGATGACGCGACAGGTATCGT
>DAMAFT010000459.1:0-2061 GCA_031995805.1 Massilia sp. | reverse complement strand
ACAGGTATCGTCCAATGATGACGCGACAGGTATCGTCCAATGATGACGCGACAGGCATCGTCCAATGATGACGCGACAGGCATCGTCCAATGATGACGCGACAGGCATCGTCCGTTGAACGCGTGGACGGGGAACCCGTCCACCCTACGCCGGTTGGCGCCGCCGCAGCAGGTGCCGGATGCGCGCGCTGAGCGCGTCCGGGTGGTACGGCTTCTGCAGCAGGTTCACGCTCGCCTCGAGCTTCCCTTCGTGCGTCAGCACGCCTTCCGCATAGCCCGAGGTGTACAGGATCTGCGCTTCCGGCAGGTGCGCGCGCACGATCTCGCCCAGTTGCAGGCTGCTCAGCGGCCCCGGCATGATCACGTCGGTGAACACCAGGTCGACGTGCTGGCCGCCCTCGACGATCGCCGCCGCGGCGGCCGCATCCGGCGCTTCCAGCACGCGATAGCCGAGCGCCGACAGGATGCCGCAGGTGGTGCTGCGCACGTCTTCCTCGTCCTCCACCACCAAAATCGTCTCCAGCCCGCCCAGCAACGGCGCGCTGGCGACGTCATCGCGCCTGGCGGGCTCGGCGTCGCTGCGCGGCAGGTAGATGCGCACGCTGGTGCCCTTGCCCGGCTCGCTGTCGAGCACGATCTCGCCGCCCGACTGCTTGACGAAACCATAGGCCATCGACAACCCCAGGCCGGTGCCCTGCCCGGTCGGCTTGGTCGTGAAGAACGGCTCGAACGCGCGTGCCAGCACCTCGGGCGCCATGCCCTTGCCGGTGTCGCGCACCTCGATCATCACCCAGCGCCCCGCCGGGATCTCCGGCGGCAGCGGCGTGTCCGGCTCGATGTTGGCGGCGCGGATGGTCAGCGTGCCGCCGTTCGGCATGGCGTCGCGCGCATTGATGGCCAGGTTCAGCAGCACGTTGTTGAGCTGGCTGGGGTCGACCGTCGTGCTGCCCAGGCCGTGCGCGATCTCGCTGACGATGCGCGCGCGCGACCCCAGCACGCGGCGCATCATGTCGTCCATTTCGCGCAGCAGGTGGCCCGGATTGATGACGACCGCCTGCAGCGGCTGGCGCCGCGCGAACGCCAGCAGGTGCGAGGACAGCTTGGCGCCGCGTTCGACGCCGGCCAGCGCCATGTCGACGCGGCCCGTGCCGGCCTCGTTCAGGTTGCCGACCAGCTTGAGCAACTGCAGGTTGCCGCCGATGATCTGCAGCACGTTGTTGAAGTCGTGGGCGACGCCGCCGGTGAGGTGGCCGATCGCCTCCATCTTCTGCGCCTGGTGCAGCGCCGACTGGCTGGCCGCCAGCTGCTCCTGGCTGTGGCGCAGCGAGACGAAGGCGGCGTCGCGTTGGCGCCGCGCGACGAAGGCGGCGCTGTGGTAGCGCACGCGCGCCACCAGCTCGCGCGGATCGGGCCACTTGACCAGGTAGTCGTTGGCGCCGACGGCGAAGGCGCGCGCCTTGACCTCGGGATCCTCTTCGGACGAGAGCACGATGACGGGAATGTATTCGGTGTCCTTGTCGGCGCGCAGGCGGCGCGTGACCTCGAGGCCGTCGATTTCCGGCATGCGCAGGTCGACCAGCACCACGGTGGCGTCGACCTCCTTGGCCAGTTCCACCGCCATCTGCGGATCGCGGGCGAAGCGCAGCGTGTACGCCTCGCAGGCTTTCAGGCCGTGGGCGATGATGTCTTCGGCGAAGGACTCGTCGTCGATCAAGAGGATCGAGCAACTGCTCGTTTCATTTTGGCTCATTGCAACTACGGGGAATCGCGGTCGGCTTCACCACGAATTGCAAAATAGTAAGGCTTAATTTTACACCATCCCTCAAGCTCATGCGCCCTGATTGAATCGTGCGCCTTACCTCATATAATTCTGATAACGCGAGAAAATTGATAAAAACAGTCAATGCCGGCCATTAATATACCAAATATTCGCTAGATATTTGCTATTCTTTATCGAATTTATGGATCGCTTCGGCGGTCTTGCTTATTTCCTTATCGATATTTTTCGATAACAAAACACACAATTTAATTGCCATAGGTATATGATATTGTTTTCCTGGGA
>DAMAFT010000458.1:0-4241 GCA_031995805.1 Massilia sp. | reverse complement strand
CGGGCAGGGACGCCGCCATCGTCACGCCCGCTGCGGCGCCGCCGGCAAGCCGCTCCACGCGGTCGCCGCGGGAATGTGCTCGCCCTTCATGACCAGCGTCAGCGGGCCGATGCGGGCATTGTCGCCCACGCGGGCGCTGTACAACACGGCGCTGCGCGGGCCGAGGTAGACCTTGCTGCCGATCTCGACGTGGTCGATCTTCATCACGCGGTCCTCGAACAGATGGGTCTGCGGGCAGGACAGGGCGTTCAGCTCGCTGTGGTCGCCGATGGTCACGCAATCGAATTCCGTGATGTCGGTGGTGTCCATGTAGACCCCGCGGCCGATGCGGCAGCCGAGCAGGTTGAAGGCCAGCGGCAGCCAGGGCGTGCCGCGCAGGTAGCGCATGAAGTTCGGCACGGCGATGCCTTCGTACATATTGGTCACGCCCTCCGACAGCCAGACGAACGGCGTCCACATCGGGTCGGCGCGCTTCGTATAGCGGCCCAGCAGCAGCCACTTGAAGGCCAGCACGAACAGGTAGTTGCCGATGCCGAAGGCCAGGCCGATCAGCGCCAGGTCCCACAGCACCTCGCCCCAGCGCCCGGCGCCGGCCAGCGGCATCAGGTCCAGCACCACCGTGTAGCCGACCGCGATCACCAGCGCGTGCGGGGCGACGATGCGGAAGGCCTCGACGACCGTGCGGCCCAGGCGGCGCAGGCCGGACGGACGGTAGGTCAGGTGTTCCGGGTAGCCGCTCACCTGTTCGCGCGCCGGCAGGTGGATCGGCGGCGAGCCGAGCCAGGTGTCGCCGCCGGTCATGCGCTCGTTCGGCGGGGCATAGGTGTGCACGCCCACCAGTACGCCCTCGGGCAGCACGGTGCCGTCCGGGATGTAGCTGCCGTTGCCGACGAAGGAACGGTTCGACACCACGGTCGGCTCCATCGTCATCCAGCCGCCGTCGATCTGTTCGTCGCCCAGCATGACGGCGTCGGCGATGAAGGTCTCGTCGCCCAGGGTCAGCATGTCCGGCACCACGCCCAGCGCCGTCGAGATCTCGGCGTCGCGCCCGACCTTGGCGCCCAGCAGCCGGTACCAGAACGGTGCGAACACGGTAGCGTAGATGCCGTGCAGGACGTTCAGGCTGGATTCCTGGATGTGGCTGACCAGCCATTTCTTGCAGTAGGTATTGCTGTGCACGGCCGACCGGCCCGGCTGCAGGCGCGGCAGGAAGCCCCAGCGGATCGCCGCCGACACCAGCATCGTCAGCGCGATCAGCACGGCGCTGGCCGGCAGCGCCAGCACGAAGTAGCGCGCCAGCTGGCCCCATACCGAATTCTGGTGGAAGCCGGGCAGCGCGCCGCGCTCGTCGAACCAGTCGATCAGCACGAAGCTGGGAAACACGGGCATGAAGAACACGGTCGCCACCAGCAGGATGCCGAACACGAAGAACAGCGCTTCGCCGGCCAGGCGCGTGCGCCCGGCCACGGGGCGCGGCGGCAGCGTCGACGGGTCGAAGGCGCCGGCGTCGCGCGCCGGCGAGCCCGACCACACCCGCCCGTCCGGCACCGCGGCGCCGTCCTGCAGCGCCGACTGCCCCTCCAGGTGGCCGCGCCGGCCGATGCGGGTATTGCCCTCCAGGACGGCGTAGGACGAGATGCAGGCATCGTCGTCCAGCGTCACGCGGCCCAGCACCAGGCGGCCGCGCTCGACGCGCGCGTTCTCGAAATTGACGCCGTTGCCGATGCTGACGTTGTCGCCGATGGACAGGAGTTCGGGCGCGCGCAGCGTCATCGAGCCGATCACGACGTCGCGTCCGATCTTCGCGCCCAGCAGGCGCAGCCACCAGGCGTACAGCGAGGAGCCGGCCAGCAGGTAGACCGGCGCCGCCTCGACCAGGCGGTCGCCCAGCCACCAGCGGAAATACGTGAAGCCCCACAGCGGATAGGAACCCGGCCGCAGCTTGCCGACGACGCGCTTGCCCAGCATCGCCAGCACGAATTCGAACAGGGTCGCCAGCAGGAACACGCCGAGCGAGGCCGCGATCGCGCGCAGCGCCGAGTCGCCCGGGTCGCCCGTGTAGAAATGGTAGGTGAAGAACGGCGCCAGCCACTGCGCCATGCGCAGCGTGATCAGCACCGGCACGGTCGCCAGCTGGGCCAGGCCGCAGAGCCAGCGCTTGGCCTCCGGCGGCGGCGTCCAGTCGGCTTCGACGGTCGCGGTGCCGGCGGCGGTGTCCAGCCCGGCGGCAATGGCGCCGATTTGCCGGTGCTGGTAGATGTCGCGCACCGTCACGTGGGCGAAGCGCGGGTCGGCGCGCAGGGCCGTGGCCAGGCGCGCGGCGAAGAAGGAGTGGCCGCCCAGGTCGGAAAAGAAGTCCAGCTCGCGCCGCACCGGCTGGCCCGGGAACAGCGTGGCCAGCGCGGCGAACAGCGCTTCCTCGCCGGGCGTCTCGGCCAGGTCCGACTCGGCCGGGTCGCTCGGCAGCGGCGCCGACAGCGCCATGGCCTTGAGCGCCTTGCGGTCGATCTTGCCGGAGGTCAGGCGCGGCATCACCGGCAGGACTTCGAAGCGGCTCGGCACCATGTACGGCGGCAGGCGCCCGGCCAGCGCGCGGCGCAGGGTGGCCGGGGCCAGTTGCCCTGCCGTGGCGCCGGCGGCCGGCACCAGGTAGGCGACCAGGCGGTCGATGCCGTCGTCGCGGCGCAGCAGCACGGCGGTGGTGCCGATGCCCTCCTGCTGGGCCAGCACGGCCTCGATCTCGCCCAGCTCGACGCGGAAACCGCGGATCTTGACCTGGTCGTCGGTGCGGCCCAGGCACACGACCTGGCCGTCGGGCTCGATGCGCGCCAGGTCGCCGGTGCGGTACAGGCGCGGATCGTCCGGGCCGCCGCTCCACGGATTGGCGAGGAATTTTTCGGCCGTCAGGTCGGGGCGGCCCAGGTAGCCGGCCGACAGGCCCGGGCCGACGATGCACAGCTCGCCGGTGTCGCCGCGCGGCAGGATCTGCAGGCCCTTGTCGGTGTCGGTGGAGATCACCAGCAGCCCGTAGTTCGGCAGCGGCGTGCCGATGGTGATGGGCTTGCCCGGTTCGAGCCGCGCCAGGCTGGCCGAGACGGTCGCCTCGGTCGGCCCGTAGGTGTTGAACATCTGGCGGCCGGGGCGCGAAAAGCGCTCGACCACGGTTTCCGGGCACATCTCGCCGCCCAGGTTGATGATGCGCAGGCCGGGGACGTCCTCGGCGAACAGCGCCAGCAGCGTCGGCACCGCGTGCAGCACGGTCACGCCGTTCTCGTCCAGTAGGCGCGGCAGCGCTTCCGGATCGCCGGCCGCTTCCTTCGGCCCCAGCCACAGCGTGGCGCCGACCAGGTACGAGATCCAGATCTCTTCGAAGGACATGTCGAAGGCGACCGAGAAGCCCTGGTAGACGCGGTCGTCGGCCCGCACGCCGAGCACCTCGTTCTCGCTGCGCAGGAAGTGGCAGATGCTGCGCTGGTCGATCAGGATGCCCTTCGGCTTGCCGGTCGAGCCCGAGGTGTAGATGACGTAGGCGGGCGCGTCGCCCGGCACCTCGCCGCGGCGCTGCGGCACGTGGCCGGCCGGCGCGGGCGCCAGCAAGTGCTCGGCCATGTGCACCGGCTGGGCGATGGCGCCCAGGCGCTCGCGCATTGACTCGCTGGTCACCAGCGCGGGCGAGTGCGCGTCCTCCATGCACACCAGCAGGCGCTCGACCGGCGTGTCCTCGTCGACCGGCAGCCAGGCCGCGCCGGCCTTGGCGATGGCGGCCTGCATCACCAGCAGGTCGACGCCGCGTGGCATCCACAGGCCGACGATGTGGCCGGGCCGGATGCCGGCCTCGATCAGGCGCGCGGCGGCCAGGTCGGCCAGTGCGTCCAGCTCGCCGTAGGTCAGCGTGCGTCCGGCGCACACCAGCGCCGGATGGTCGGGCGCACGCCGCGCGCTGGCCTCGAGCAGGTCGGCCAGGATTTCGTGCCGCAGCAGCTCGGGCTGGTGCGGGCCATAGAGGACATCGGCATGCCGTGCCAAGGGGGAAAGATCGTTCATCGACGGCCAATGGTGAGGGCGGACAGGCGCGAAAACAAGCGTCTCTCCATAGGGAAAACTGCTGCCGGGGCAGATATATGCAGGCACATGCGCGCAGCGTACCCGAATCGGCCGGCATTTGTTGTTCCGATGCAGTTTTGCACTATTTTGGGGCGTTTTTGCCGGGAATCACATAAAACTATTGCTGCGGGGAGGTA
>DAMAFT010000457.1:0-4269 GCA_031995805.1 Massilia sp. | reverse complement strand
GGCGCACCACGTGCGGCTGGCGCAGCTGCAGCTCGGCCGCGTCCTCGATCGTCACGATGCGCTCGTTGGCGGGGATGAAGCCGGAGATCAGGTTCAGCAGCGTGGTCTTGCCGCTGCCGGTGCCGCCCGAGATCAGGATGTTCACCTTGGACAGGCCCAGGCTTTCCAGCACCTTGACCATGGGCGGCGTGACGCTCTTGTAGTCGAGCAGGTTCTGTACCGTCAGCGGGGTCGCGCCGAAGCGCCGGATCGACACCAGCGGGCCGTCGACGGCGAGCGGCGGGATGATCGCGTTCACGCGCGAGCCGTCCGGCAGGCGCGCGTCGACCATCGGGCTCGACTCGTCGACGCGGCGGCCGACGCGCGAGACGATCTTCTCGACGATCTTCATCAGGTGCGCGTTGTCGTGGAAGCTGATGTCGGTGAGTTCGAGCCGGCCGCGCCGCTCGACGTACACGCGGTTGAACGTGTTGACCAGGATGTCGGACACGGTCGGGTCGTTCAGCAACGGCTCGAGCGGGCCGAAGCCGAGCATCTCGTACTGGATGTCGAGTACCAGGTGGTGGCGTTCCTGCTGGTTCAGCACGATGCGTTCTTCCTCGATGATGCGCTGGACCAGCAAGGCCAGTTCGTGCTTGAACTGTTCGCTGGTCAGGCGCTTGAGGCGTTCCAGGTCGATCCGGTCGAGGATCATCTGGTGCATCGTCTTCTTCAGCTCCTGGTAGGCTTGCTGCGCCACCGCCGGCATCGGCTGGTGGTGGCGTTCCTCGTCGGTTCCGGACAGGCGCTCGCGCAGGGACATGGGGGGCTCCTTGGTGGTCAGTCGTCGCCGTCGCCGCGGCCGAACAGGCGGTCGAACAGGCCGCTCCTGGCTTCGACGACGCGGCGCGCGGTCAGCACCTCGACCAGGTCGGCCAGGCTGCGCGCCACGCCGCTGGCGCGCGCCAGCTTCAGCACGGGAATGCCCTGGTTGACCGAGTCGGTGACGGCGACGTAATCGTTGGGAATGGTATGCAGCACCTCGGCGCCGAGCGCCGAGTTCAGGTCGTGCAGGCGCAGCTTGCCGCCCTTTTCGTAGCGGTTGACGATCAGGCGGACATGGTCGGTCACGTAGCCCAGCGAGCGGAAGATGTCGAGCAGGCGGCGCGCATGGCGGATGTCGGGCAGGGCCAGCTGCAGCACCGGATAGATGGCGTCGGTGCTGTCGAGCGCACGCAGCGAGACGGCGTCGATCTGGCGCCCTACGTCGAGCAGGATGTAGTCGTAGTGCTGGCGCGCCACGCGCAGGATCGCGTCGATGTGCTCGGGCTTGGTCTCGCTGGCCTGGGCCGGATCGTCGGCCGCGGCCAGCACGCCGAAGCCGGGCGCCACGTGCACCTGGCAGGAATCGAGGAAGGGACCGTCGACGCGCCCGATCTGCTGGCACACGTCGGACAGCGTCATGGTTGGCTTCTGGTCCGAGACGTACAGCGTGGCGTCGCCGAACTGGCGGTGCAGATCGATCAGCAGCACCTTCTTGTCGGCCAGCGTCGACAGGGCGTAGCCGAAATTGGTGGCGATGAAGGTAGCGCCGCTGCCGCCCTTGCAGGCGATGAAGGCCAGCACCTTGCCGTCGCGCAGGGCGGCTTCCCCGGCGCTGGCGGCGATGCGGTCGATCGCCTCGTGCAGGGCGCGATGCACCAGCGGCAGTTGCAGCACCTCGCGCACGCCGGCGCGCATGGCGCGGATCAGCAGGTCGGGCTGGTGGTCGTCGGTCAGCAGCATGAAGTGCGCGGCCGCGTAGTGGCGGGTCAGGCGCTCCAGCAGGTCGGCGTCGGCCGGGTCGGCGTCGCTGGCGTCGACGATGACGAGGGCCGGCGCATCAGGCAGCGGACGGTCGAGCGCGTCGCGCAGGCCGGCGCGCCCGGCCGCCACGTGCAGCGGCGGCACGCGCGCCGCGCCTTGCGACGCGATCTCCGCGTAAAGCTGGGTGTCGCGGCTGATCAGCAGGGCTTTCATCGGGTTCCTCGGGGCGGCGTTCGGACGGGGCGGGACAGGGTTCGGGCGGGACGGCCTGCGCCGGCCGGGCCGGCAAGCAGGTCACTTTCCGCCCGTGCCGATCAGCGGCCTGTCCAGCGCCGGATCGGCTTCCTTGAAGGAGCGCTGGTAGCGCTCGATGCCGGCGCGGGCGGCGGCGCCGTCGATGCCGATGGCCGGATCGGTATTGCTTGCCGCACCCGGATCGAGGGCCTGGGCGGCCAGGTTGGCGCGCACGGCGGTGCCGAAGTGTTCGTTGAAGCGCGGCGTCGTGCTGCAGCCCTGCAGCGCCGCGACCATGAGGAGGAGCGGCAGGAACGCCGGCGCGAACCGGTTGCGTGCGGTGGACATCGCGTTCTCCTATTTCAGTTCGAAGCCGCCGGTCTCGGGCGGCGGCGCGGGCGGCGCCGAGGCCGCGGCGGTGGGCTTGTCGGGCGCCGGGCCGTCCAGGCGCCCGCCGAGCATCAGCGCGGCGCGCGACGGCACGCCCACCTTGTCGGTCGGCAGTTCGTAGCCGGCGCCGGGCAGCGGCTTGACCAGGCGCGCGGTGATCACGAACACCAGCTCGGTACGGTCCTGCTGGTAGTCGGTGCTGCGAAACAGCGCGCCCAGCACGGGCAGCTCGCCCAGCAGCGGCAAGCCCTTTTTGTTGGTGACCAGGTTGTCCTTGATGAGGCCACCGATCGCGAAGCTCTGGCCGTCGTACAGCTGCACGGTGGTGCTGGCGCGGCGCGTGGTCACCACCGGCAGGATCGCGGTGCCGGCGTTGTTGCCCACCGTCAGGCCGATGCCTTCGCGCGAGAGTTCCGACACTTCCGGCGCCACCCGCAGGTTGATCCGTCCACCACCCAGCACGGTCGGCGTGAAGCGCAGGCCGACGCCGTACTCCTTCTCTTCCAGCGTGACGCGGTTGTTGTCCTGCGCGACCGGCACGTAGAACTTGCCGCCGGCGAGGAAGCTGCCTTCCTGGCCGCTGATCGCCATCACGTTCGGCTCGGCCAGCACGCGCACCACGCCGTCCTGGGTCTCGGCGGCCGCGGTGATGCTCTTGCCGCCGGTCTTGGTCAGTTCGAGCGAACCGTTGGCCTTGCCGCTGATGAAGTTCGACAGCAGCGTCGCGGCCCAGCTGCCGGAGCCGAAGCGCCAGGTAGCGCCGGCCTCGAGCCGCTCGAGCAGGGTCTTCGACACCTCCGCGACCTTGACCTCGAGCTGCACCTGCTGCGGCGCGTTCACGGACAGCAGGTTGACCACGCGCAGGCCCGCCGTGGCAGCCGCGCCCTGCTGGCCCTGGCCGCCGTCCTGGCCCTGCGGCGACTCCGCCTTGTCCGGCAGCGGCAGCGCGCGCAGCGGGCGGCGCACGTAGGCGGTGGCCAGGTCGACGGCGCGCGCCACGGCGGCGGCGTCGCTGACGGTGCCAGTCAGGACCAGGCTGTCGGCCGCCGCCAGCACCCGGATGCCACGCTCGTCCGGCATGGCGGCGGCCAGCGTCGCCTGCAATGCCGCCGGATCCATCGCCACCGTGATGTCGAGCACGCTGCACAGGCCGCTGCGGCCCTGCACGATCATATTGGTGGTGCCGACGTCGACGCCGGCGATGTACAGGGTGTCGGGCGCCACCAGCAGCGCCTGCACCACCGCCGGGTTGCCGACGCTGCGGTGCTGCACGGCTTCCGGCAGGCGCATCAGGCTGGATTTGCCGACTTGCAGCGCGAGCTGCGCCGGCTTGGCGGCCTCGCCCTGGCAGTTCGGGCCCGTCGGGCCATGCGCCGGCGCGGCCTGGCCGGGGTTGTCGCCTTCCTGCGCCTTTTTGGCGGCCGCGCACGCCGGACCTGTCACCGCCAGCGCCAGGCCGGCGGCGAAGAGGCAGCGCAGCAGCGGCGCGCGCGTCGGGCTATCGTTCATGGCATCACCTCGAGCGGATTCAGAAGCATTCCTGCGTCCTGCGCAGGCCATTGAGCACGCCGACGCAGTCGCGCTGCACCGGCGCCGACGTCCGGACCACCACCGGCCGCGGACGCGCCGGGACCGGCGCCGGCTTGGGCGGCGCCGGCGGCGCGGTCTCGGGCAGCAGCGTCACCTTGGTCGCGCCGGTCGTGCTGGCCGGCTGCGGGTCGACCTGGTTGCGCAGCGCCAGCGACAGGGTGCCCACGCTGCGCGCCAGGTCGAGCGTCTCGGCCTGCTCGGGGGTGACTTCGAGCGTGACGGCATTCACCACCCGCGGCTTGGTTTCGTCGCGGTTCACTTCCTGGGCCA
>DAMAFT010000456.1:0-4270 GCA_031995805.1 Massilia sp. | reverse complement strand
GCTGGACCGGATCCGCAAGGGCGAGATGGCGCTCACCGCCCAGCACGTGGACGCCTTCCTGTCCGCCAAGGACATCCTCAAGATGCAGCTCGACGGGCATCGCAACGGCGCCAGCGTCGACCAGGACGCCGTCGCCAACGTGCGCATGGTGCTGCACGACCTGTCCGAAGGCGTCGTGCCGGCGCACCAGCCGACCGTGCCGTCCTTCCTGCACGCCGAGCAGAAGCAGCAGGTCAGCGAGGGCGCACACCGCTACAAGATCGAATTGCCCGACCTGGCCAAGCGCGACATCGACGCCCTCGTCGACGAGCTGGGCCTGCTGGGCCGCGTCTCGGTCGTGCCGCTGGCGGCCGGGCGCACGGCGCTGATCATCATGACGCACGAGAGCCTGGACGACATCGTCGCCATCTGCTCCTTCGTGCTCGACCCGGACGACCTGAAGATCTTCGAGGCGCCGCCGCTGACGCCCGAGCAGCGCGCCCGCGAGGCGGCGGAACGCGCGCGCATCGAGGACGAGCAGGGCTACGGCTTCTTCGACCCGGCCGACGACGGCGCGCCGGCGGCGGTTGCCGGCACGTCGGAGGACGAGCTCGGCTACGGCTTCTTCCAGCCGATCGAGCAGATCCGCCGCGAGGCCGGCATCGTGGCCGAGGCCGCGGCGCACGACGTCCAGGAGCAGGCGGCCCCGGCCCAGGAGGCGCTCGACGCCGCGGCCGAGAAGAAGGCCGCCAAGAAGGCCGCCGACGCCGCCCACGCCCAGGCCGAATCGAGCTCGATCCGCGTGTCGATCGAGAAGGTCGACCAGCTGATCAACCTGGTCGGCGAACTGGTGATCACGCAGGCCATGATCGAGCAGCGCAGCGACGGCCTCGATCCGATGCTGCACCAGCGCCTGCTGCAATCGGTGTCGCAGCTGACCCGCAACACGCGCGACCTGCAGGAAGCCGTGATGTCGATCCGCATGATGCCGATGGACTTCGTGTTCTCGCGCTTCCCGCGCATGGTGCGTGACCTGGCCGGCAAACTCGGCAAGAAGGTCGACTTCATCACCCACGGCGCCGCCACTGAACTGGACAAGGGCCTGATCGAACGCATCGTCGATCCGCTGACGCACCTGGTGCGCAACTCGATCGACCACGGCGTCGAGATGCCGGCCGCGCGCGTCGCCGCCGGCAAATCGGAAGCGGGGCGCCTGTTCCTGTCGGCCGGCCACCAGGGCGGCCACATCGTGATCGAAGTCGCGGACGACGGCGGCGGCCTGAATCGCGAGAAGATCCTGGCCAAGGCGGCCTCGAACGGCCTGGCGGTGTCCGACAACATGACGGATTCGGAAGTCTGGCAGCTGATCTTCGCGCCCGGCTTCTCGACCGCCGAAGTGGTCACCGACGTCTCCGGCCGCGGGGTCGGCATGGACGTCGTCAAGCGCAACATCACCGCCATGGGCGGCACGGTCGACATCCGTTCGGCGGCCGGTTTCGGCACCACGATCTCGATCTCGCTGCCCCTGACCCTGGCGATCCTGGACGGCATGTCGATCAGGAGCGGCGACGAGATCTATATCCTGCCGCTGTCCTTCGTGGTCGAGTCGCTGCAGCCGGCGCCCGAAGACGTGCGCGACATCGCAGGGCGCGGGCGCGTATTGAAGGTACGCGGCGAATACCTGCCCCTGATTCCGCTGCACCAGATGTTCGACATCGAGCCGCGCCACCGCGAGCCGAGCGACGGCATCGTCGTCATCCTCGAGACCGAGGGCAAGAAGGCGGCGCTGTTCGTGGACGAGCTGGTGGGCCAGCAGCAGGTGGTGGTCAAGAACCTGGAAGCGAATTACCGCAAAGTGGCCGGGATCTCCGGCGCAACCATCATGGGCGACGGCGGCGTCGCCCTGATCCTCGACGTGGCGGCGCTGGTGCGCTCGTCGCGTCAGTTGGCCGACGACCCCGTCGTCCCATCAATTTTTACTCAATAAGAAGGAAATCCCATGTCCAACCTGGCAAACACCACCTCGGCTGACGGGACCGCGAACGACGGCGCCGGCAACGAATTCCTGGCTTTTACCCTCGGCTCGGAAGAATACGGCATCGACATCCTGAAAGTGCAGGAAATCCGCGGCTACGAAGCGGTGACCCGCATCGCCAACGCGCCCGAATTCATCAAGGGCGTGATCAACCTGCGCGGCATCATCATCCCGGTGGTCGACATGCGCATCAAGTTCAAGCTCGGCACCCCGACCTACGACCAGTTCACCGTCGTCATCATCCTGAACATCGGCGGCCGCATCATGGGCATGGTCGTGGACAGCGTGTCGGACGTGACCACGCTCGCCCCGGAGCAGGTCAAGCCGGCCCCGGAAATGGGCACCGCGTTCAATTCCGAGTACCTGATGGGCCTGGGCACCGTCGACGAACGCATGCTGATCCTGATCGACATCGACAAGCTGATGTCGTCCAGCGAGATGGGCCTGATCGACCGCATGGCGGCGTAAGGCCGGCACGGCGCCAGGGACGCATGCGGGCCTGCGCGGCCCGCGGAACCACACACACCCGAGGAAACAACGTGGCGCTCACCACCAAGCATGCCAGGCAGGAAGCCGGCAAGGAATTCGACTTCACGCGCGCCGATTTCGAGCGCGTGCGCGGCCTGATCTACCAGCGCGCCGGCATCTCGCTGGCCGACAGCAAGCAGGAAATGGTCTACAGCCGGCTGGCGCGCCGGCTGCGCGCCACCGGCATCGCCTCGTTCGCGACCTACCTCGACAGCCTCGAGGGCAACCGCATGCCGGCCGAATGGGAATCCTTCGTCAACGCGCTGACCACCAACCTAACGTCGTTCTTCCGTGAAGCCCACCATTTCCCGCTGCTGGCCGAGCACGTGCTGAAGGCCAAGCGCCAGCACGGCACGCCGCTGACGATCTGGTGCTCGGCCAGCTCGACCGGCGAGGAACCGTACTCGATCGCGATGACCCTGTGCGAGGCGTTCAACACCCTGACGCCGCCGGCCACCATCGTCGCCACCGACATCGACACCAACGTGCTGGCCACGGCCAGCGCCGGCGTGTATCCGACCGAGCGCGTCGAGAAGCTGGAGCCGGAACGCCTGCGCCGCTTCTTCCTGAAAGGGAAGGGCGCCCAGGAAGGCCTGGTGCGCGTGCGCCCGGAGCTGCGCCAGCTGATCACCTTCCGCCAGCTGAACCTGCTGTCCGACGACTGGCCGGTGCGCGGCCCGTTCGATGCGATCTTCTGCCGCAACGTGATGATCTATTTCGACAAGGCCACCCAGCGCAAGATCCTGTCGCGCTTCGTGCCGCTGATGAAGCAGGACGCGCTGCTGTTCGCCGGGCATTCCGAGAACTTCCTGTACGTCTCCGACGCGCTGCGCCTGCGCGGCAAGACGGTCTACGAACTGAGCTAGGCGGGGCCGCCATGGAAACCAACAGCCAGTTCGCCAGCAACGTCTACTACGACCGCACCTTCGACTGCGAGGCGGCCAAGATCCTGCCGGGCGAGTACTACTACACGTCCAAGGACATGCTGATCGTCACGGTGCTGGGCTCCTGCGTGTCGGCCTGCATCCGCGACCGCGTCAAGGGCCTGGGCGGCATGAACCATTTCATGCTGCCCGACGGCGGCGAGCCCGGCAATCCGGTGTCGGCGTCGATGCGCTACGGCACCTATGCGATGGAAGTGCTGATCAACGACCTGCTCAAGGCCGGCGCCCGGCGCGAGCACCTGGAAGCCAAGGTATTCGGCGGCGGCGCCGTGCTGCGCGGCTTCTCGGCCATGAACGTGGGCGAGCGCAACGCCGCCTTCGTCGTCCAGTTCCTCAAGACCGAACGCATTCCGGTGCTGGCCCAGGACCTCAACGACATCTACCCGCGCAAGGTGTATTTCTTCCCGCGCACGGGCAAGGTGTTGGTCAAGAAATTGACGCAAACCCATAACGATACGCTGGTGCAGCGCGAACGCGACTACGCCAGCCGCCTCAAGGTCGCGCCCGTGGGAGGCGCCATCGACCTGTTCTGACAAGAAAGACACAGACCATGACAGCCAACAAGATCAAAGTCGTGATCGTGGACGATTCCGCCCTGATCCGCAGCGTGATGTCCGAGATCGTGAATTCGCAGCCCGACATGGAGGTCGTCGGCGTCGCCCCCGATCCGCTCGTCGCGCGCGACCTGATCAAGCGCACCAACCCCGACGTGCTGACGCTGGACGTCGAGATGCCGAAGATGGACGGCCTCGACTTCCTGGAAAAGCTGATGCGCCTGCGCCCC
>DAMAFT010000455.1:0-4287 GCA_031995805.1 Massilia sp. | reverse complement strand
TGGCCATCATCAGCATGGCGCACAGCCTGCACATGCAGGTGATCGCCGAGGGCGTGGAATCGCGTGCCCAGATGGCGCTGCTGCGGCGCCACCGCTGCGACGAGATCCAGGGCTTCCATTTCTCGCGCGCGCTCACCAGCGCGGAACTGGCCCGGCTGGTGCAGGACAATCGCTCCCAGCCGAGCCGCCCGGCGGCCGACGACCGCAACATGCAGACGCTGCTGGTGGTGGACGACGATGCCAACGTGCTGGGCGCGCTGCACCGCCTGTTCAGGCGCGACAACTACCGCGTGCTGACGGCCGCTTCGCCGGCCGAGGGCTTCGAGCTGCTGGCGCTGTACCGCGTGCAGGTGATCCTGTGCGACCAGCGCATGCCGGTCATGAGCGGCACCGAATTCCTCAGCAAGGTCAAGGAGATGTACCCGGACACGATGCGCATCATCCTGTCCGGCTACACGGGCGTCGAGTCGGTGCTCGACTCGATCAACCGCGGCGCGATCTACCGCTTTTATACCAAGCCGTGGAACGACGCCGAACTGCGCGACAACGTGCGGCTGGCATTCCGCCAGTACTGGCTGACGCACGGGCCGTACGACGACCGCAAGGCGCCGCGCGACGGAGAGGAGTGAGCGGCGGCGCACCACTCCGTCACGCCCCGCCGCATGGTGCGCACCCCGTGCGCACCACGCCCGTCACGCGCCGCCGAAATGGTCCCAGCCGCGCACGTCCAGGTCGAGGGCCGCCCCGTCGCCGTCGACCCAGCGCAACCCCGGCTCCGCCGTGATGCGGCCGACCCGCGTCACGGCGACGCCGCAGCGTTCCCCGGCCGCCAGGACCGCCGCCCGCTTGCCGGCCGGCGCCGTGAAGCACAGCTCGTAGTCGTCGCCGCCCGCGGCCGCGAAGCGGCGCCGCAGCGCGCGCGGCTGGCGCGCCAGCGCGGGGCCGCACGGCAGCGCGTCGACGTCGAGGACGGCGCCGACCCGCGAGGCGGCCAGGATGTGCCCGATGTCGCCGGCCAGGCCGTCCGAGATGTCCAGCGCCGCATGCGCCAGCCCCTCGTCCGCCAGGAGCCGCCCCAGCGCCACGCGCGGCGCCGGGGCGTGCAGGCGCGGCGCCGCCAGCGCCAGGTCGGCGGGGTCCAGCGCGACGTCGTGCAGGCAGGCGGCCAGCGCCAGGCGCGCGTCGCCCAGCGTGCCGGAAATCCAGACGTCGTCGCCGGCGCGCGCGGCGGCGCGGCGCAGCGCGCGGCCCGGCGCCAGTTCGCCGAAGATCGTGATGCAGATGTTCAGCGGTCCCCTGGTCGTGTCGCCGCCGACCAGCTCGCAGCCGTGGGCGTCGGCCAGCGCGAACAGGCCGCGCGAAAACCCGTCCAGCCAGGCGCGCCCGGCGGCCGGCAGGGCCAGCGCCAGCGTGAAGCCGAGCGGCGCCGCGCCCATGGCGGCCAGGTCGGACAGGTTCACGGCCAGGCATTTGTGGCCCAGCGCGAACGGGTCGGCGCCGGCGAAGAAATGGCGTCCTTCCACCAGCATGTCGGACGACACGGCCAGTTGCATGCCGGGCGCGGGCGCCAGCAGGGCGCAGTCGTCGCCGATGCCGAGGACGGCGCGGCCGGGCCGGTCGCGCACGAAGTACTGCTTGATGAGGTCGAATTCGGAGAGCATCCCCGATTCTAGCCCGGGTGCGCCGGTCCCGCGGCGATGCCGGCGCGCTGCGCCCGCCGGTAGCCGCCCGGCCCGATGCCGTAGTGGCGCTTGAACACCCGGTTGAACGCCGCCTCCGACTGGTAGCCGACTTCGAGCGCGACGTCGCCCACCGGGCGCTCGCCGTGCAGCAGCGTGCTCGCGGCCAGGGCCATGCGCAGCCGGGTCAGCGCGTCGGCCGGCGTCATGCCGCTCAGCTGGGCGAACAGGCGCGCGAAGGTGGCGCGCGACATGAAGCTGGCCGCGGCCAGCTCGGCCACGGTCCACGGCTGCTGCGGCGCTTCCAGCATCTTTTGCAGCGCCTGGCCCAGGCGGCGGTCGGCCAGCACGGCGAACAGGCCGGGCGTGGTGGCGCTCTGGGCCAGCCAGGCGCGCATCAGCAGGGCGAACAGGGCGCCCGACAGTTGCGCGACGATGATGCCGCCGCCCGGGCGGACCTCGGCGGTCTCGTGCTGCAGCAGGCGCACCAGCGCGTGCAGGCCGGGAAAGTCGTCGGCGCGGCTGGCGCGCACCACCATCAGCGGCGGCAGGGCGCCGAGCAGGGCGCGCCGGGCGCCGTCGTCGAACACCAGGGTGCCGCACAGGATGCCGGTGGCGGGGCCGGCGCCGCCGTTGCCCTTGCGCCGGAGCAGCCCTCCCCCCTCCAGGTCGCGCACCGGCAGCGCCTGTTCCTGCGCGCCGGCATGCAGGCGATGCGCGCTGCCGCCGGGGAAGACCACGATGTCGCCGGCCTGCAGCACGACCGGCTCGTGCCCCGGCGCTTCCACGCGCGCACTGCCTTCGACGATCACGTGGAAGGGCGCCGTGCCGGGCGTCGACGGCGGTTCGTCGAGCACCCAGGGCGCAGCCAGTTCACAGCGGATATCGAGCGAGGTGCGGATCGTGAAGAGGGACAGCAGGCGGCTGAGGGTATCCATGCGGCGTTCCGGATGAGACGAACGGGCAAATTATCGCAGCAAAGCGGCATGGTTTGTGCACCCCGGCAAGCCTAGACTTCTTTCCATGCCACACGGCATCCAATCAACGACACACACGAAAGGAAAGACCATGAGCCGCCTCTCCACCCAAGGTGCCAACGCCACCGGCCGTACCGCAGAACTGTTCGCCGCCATCAAGTCGAAGCTGGGCAAGGTCCCGAACGCCTACGACGCCATCGGCAGCAACAGCCCGGCCGCCCTCGAGTCCCTGCTGGCCTTCGATGCGAAACTCGCCGACGGCAGCCTGTCGAAGCAGGAAGTCGAGGTCGTGAAGCTGGCCGTCAGCGAAGTCGCCGGTTGCGACTACTGCCTCGCCGCCCATACGCTGATGGGCAAGATGGCCGGCCTGGCGCCGGAAGCGATCCTGGCGGCGCGCCGCGGCACCGCGAGCGGCAACGGCAAGCTGGATGCGCTGAGCACGTTCGTGCGTACCGTGTCCGGCAGCACCGGCACCGTGCCGCAACCGGTGGTCGATGCGGTCAGGGCCGCCGGTTACACGGACGCGCAGATCGTCGACACGATCCATGCGATCGCCAGCATCACGTTCACGAACCTGCTGAACCGCATCAACGACACCGTGGTCGATTTCCCGAAAGCGCCTGCCTGAACGCAGCGGGGATTGCGGGATGCAAGAGCATGCGGCCGGACGCGTGGAGCGCCCGGCCGTGGCGCTATCGATTCATGCTGCTTATGGCACGACTTCGTTTCATTCGCATGGACAATCTATGCTGCCGTTGGTAAAAATACGTAGCCGGCCGGGGGTGTCACTCTGCTAAAATCGTAAGCCACCCGTCAGTTCAGGAAGGCAGCGAAGCATGGATTCGTCAATCGATAAAAAAGAAGAATTACGTCAACAACTGCGTGCTGCGGCGCTCGAATACCACCAGATTCCCACACCCGGCAAGATCAGCGTCACCCCGACCAAGTCGGTGCTGAACCAGCGCGACCTGGCGCTGGCCTATTCCCCCGGCGTCGCCGCGCCCTGCGAAGAAATCGTCAAGGATCCTGCCGCCTCGTTCAAGTACACCGCGCGCGGCAACCTGGTCGCCGTCATCTCGAACGGCACCGCCGTGCTGGGCCTGGGCAATATCGGTCCGCTGGCCAGCAAGCCGGTGATGGAAGGCAAGGGCGTGCTGTTCAAGAAATTCGCCGGCATCGACGTGTTCGACATCGAGATCGCCGAGACCGATCCGGACAAGCTGATCGACGTGATCGCCGCGCTCGAGCCGACCTTCGGCGGCGTCAACCTCGAGGACATCAAGGCGCCCGAGTGCTTCTACATCGAGCGCAAGCTGCGCGAGCGCATGAAGATCCCGGTCTTCCACGACGACCAGCACGGTACCGCGATCATCGTCGGCGCCGCCATCCTGAACGGCCTGAAGGTGGTGGGCAAGGATCTCGGGAACTGCAAGCTGGTGGTGTCGGGCGCGGGCGCCGCGGCGCTGGCCTGCCTGGACCTGATCGTCGACCTCGGCTTCCCGATCGAGAACATCTTCGTCACCGACCTGGCCGGCGTGGTCTACAAGGGCCGCACCGAGCTGATGGACCCGGACAAGGAACGCTTCGCCCAGGACACGCCGCACCGCTCGCTGGCCGAAGTCATGCCCGGC
>DAMAFT010000454.1:0-4295 GCA_031995805.1 Massilia sp. | reverse complement strand
AGGTACAGTTCCGGCGCGATGCGCAGGTACATCTGCATGTCCAGCGCATTGTGGTGGGTGATGAAGGGTTTCGCCGCGGCGCCGCCCGGGATCGGGTGCAGCATCGGGGTTTCCACTTCCATGAACTCGTGGTCCTGCATGAAGCGGCGGATCGAGGCCATGGCGGCGGTGCGCGCCTTGAAGGTGCGGCGGGTTTCCTCGCTGACGATCAGGTCGACGTAGCGCTGGCGGTACTTGGTTTCCTGGTCGGCCAGGCCGTGGAACTTGTCGGGCAGCGGGCGCAGCGCCTTGGTGACCAGGCGCAGCTTGCTCACCTTGACGGTCAGCTCGTCGGTCTTGGTCTTGAACAGCGTGCCTTCCACGCCCAGGATGTCGCCCAGGTCGTAGCCGCGCAGGGCTTCCATCGCTTCCTCGCCGGTGTTGTCCAGCGTGACGTAGATCTGGATGCGGCCGTCGGCGCGCGGGCCGGAGGCATCCTGCAGCGTGGCGAAGACCGCCTTCTTGCCGGCTTCGCGGCGCAGCATCATGCGGCCGGCCAGGACCACGGCCTGCGGCTCGGCTTCCAGTTCCTCGCGGGTCCAGCCGGCGAACTGCTCGACCAGCCCGGCCGCCTTGTGCTGCGGGACGAAGTCGTTCGGGAAGGGCTGGCCTTTTTCGCGCAATGCGGCGAGCTTGGCGCGGCGCTCGGCGATGATCCTGTTGTCGTCGGCGACCAGGTTCGCGTGCTCGTGCTGGGGATTGCCTTGTTCTTGGTTATCGGTGCTCATGGTATCTATTTCAGGTTTGTTCTGGTAATGACATGCTGGCGCACAGCGCATCAACGGACAGGTCGGCATAGTCGTTGACTACGCGCACGACGTTGTCGTAGTCGGCGAACGCGGCGGCCGGCAGCGTCGTCGTGATGACGACGGCGCGCATGCCGGCGCGGCGCGCCGCTTCCACGCCCAGCGGCGCGTCCTCGAACACGATGCACCCGGCCGGCATCGTCTCGCAGCGGTCGGCCGCCTTCAGGAAAACGTCCGGATGCGGCTTGCCGCGCGGGACGTCGACCGTGCCGACGACCACCGCGTCGAAGCGGGGGCGCAAGTCCATCTCGTCGAGGATGAAGCGCGCGCTGCCCGGCGAAGCCGAGGTGGCCACCGCCAGTTTCCAGCCGCGGGCGCGGCCGGCCTCGATGAAGGCATCGAAGCCGGGGAGGGTCGCGCGGTGCGGGCCGTAAAGCTCGCGGTACAGCTCTTCCTTCTCGTGGTTCAGCGTCGCCAGCTCGTCGTCGGTGAGGTCTTCGCGGATGTAGTGGCGCAGGATTTCCTTGCCCTGGCGGCCGGCCGTGTCGCGAAAGAAGGCATCGGGCTCGATGACTTTCCCGCGCCGCGCGAAGAAGGTGATCCACGCCTTGGTGTGGAAGTCCATATTGTCGACGATGGTGCCATCCATGTCGAAGATCAGCGCGCGGGCGGGAGTGGTCATCGGGGCTCTACCTTATTAAACGTTCTGCTTGAGGGATGCGGAGATGAAATCGTCCAGATCGCCGTCGAGCACGTTCTTGGTATTGCCCGTCTCGAAGCCGGTACGCAGGTCCTTGATGCGCGACTGGTCGAGCACATAGGAGCGGATCTGGTGGCCCCAGCCGACGTCGGTCTTGGAGTCTTCCAGTTTCTGCTGCTCGCTCATGCGGTTACGCAGTTCGAGCTCGTACAGCTTCGCACGCAGCATGTCCCAGGCCTCGGCCTTGTTGCGGTGCTGCGAACGGTCATTCTGGCACTGGACCACGATACCCGATGGGGCGTGCGTCAGGCGCACTGCAGAATCGGTCTTGTTGATGTGCTGACCGCCGGCGCCCGATGCGCGGTAGGTGTCGATGCGCACGTCGGCCGGATTGATCTCGATCTCGATCGAGTCGTCCACTTCCGGATACACGAACAGCGAGGTGAACGAGGTATGGCGGCCGTTGGCCGAGTCGAACGGCGATTTGCGCACCAGGCGGTGCACGCCGGTCTCGGTGCGCAGGTGGCCATAGGCATACTCGCCGTCGACCTTGATGGTGGCGGTCTTGATGCCCGCGACCTCGCCCTCGGACTGTTCGAGGATCTCGGCCTTGAAGCCCTTGCGTTCGCAGTAGCGCAGGTATTGACGCAGCAGCATCGAGGCCCAGTCCTGGGCTTCGGTGCCGCCGGCGCCGGCCTGGATGTCGATGAAGCAGTTGGCGTGGTCCATCGGGTTGCTGAACATGCGGCGGAATTCCATCGCCTCGATGACCTTCTTGATCTCGTCGGCGTCGCCTTCGACGGCCTCGATCGTGGCGTCATCGCCTTCTTCGCGCGCCATCTCGAACAGGTCGGCGGCGTCGGTCAGGTCCGCGCGCGCCTTTTCCAGCGTCAGCACGACGCCTTCCAGCGCCTTCTTCTCGCGGCCCATGTCCTGCGCCCGCTTCTGGTCGTTCCAGATCGCGGGGTCTTCCATTTCCTGGTTGACCTGTTCTAGTTTCTCTGACTTCTTGTCGAAGTCAAAGATACCTCCGAAGTTCGGCTTCACGGCTGCTCAGGTCGTTCAGCAGGGCGGAGAGGGCATTGATGCGTTCAGCTTCCATGGTCGGTATGATAATTTCGGGTTGGTGGAATCGAACCCTCGATTATACGCTAGTGAGCGCCGATCCCCTATGGAACGGCGATCGTCTTGCCGTGCAACATGCGGCTCGCTTATGATCGACCCTTGTTTTTCATCCGCCAGCCCATGATGCCCATGTCCCGTTATCGTCTTAGTATCGCCCTGATTCCCGCCCTGCTCATGCTCCAGGGCGCCCATGCAGCCGACCGGGCGCAGGCCGGCGCCAGCGCCACGCTGGCCCTGCTGGAAACCACCGACGTGCACCAGAACGTGCTCGGCTACGATTACTTCAAGCTGGCCGAGGAGCCGGCACTGGGCCTGGACCGCACCGCCACGCTGATCGCGCGGGCGCGCAAGGAGTTCCCGAACACGATGCTGTTCGATAACGGCGACACGATCCAGGGCACGGCCCTCGGCGACTACCAGGCGCTGGTCAAGCCGGTCGCCTGCGGCGAGCTGCTGGGCATCTACAAGGCCATGCAGCGGCTCGGCTACGACGGCGCCGGCATCGGCAACCACGATTTCAACTATGGCCTGCAATTCCTCGGCCAGGTCACCGGCGAGAATTTCGACCAGGATGGCGTCAAGGGTGACAAGGGCGGCAAGGAGGCGAAACGCTGCGCCGGTCCCGGCTTCCCGCAGGTGCTGGCCAACGTCTACAGCGTCAAGACGAGGCAGCCGCTGTTCGCGCCCTACGCCATCATCGACAAGCGCATCCATGCGACCGGCGCCGACGGCAAGCCGGTCGAGGGCACGGTCAAGGTCGGTATCATCGGCTTCACGCCGCCGACCATCCTGTCCTGGGACAAGCGCTGGCTCGAGGGACGCGTCTACACCGAAGGCCTGGTCGAGACGGCGAAGCGCTACCTCCCCGAGATGCGCGCCAGGGGCGCCGACGTCGTGGTCGTGATCTCGCACGGCGGCCTGGACGACGCCCCGTATTCGCCGACGATGGAGAACGGCAACTGGCACCTGGCGCAGGTAGCGGGCATCGACGCCATGCTGCTGGGCCACTCGCACCAGCTGTTCCCCAACCCGGCCAGCACGGTCCCGCAATTCAACCTGCCGCACGTCGACAAGGCGGCCGGCCGCGTATTCGGCGTGCCGACCGTGATGGCCAACCTGTGGGGCAAGAACCTGGGCGTCGTCAAGCTGGCGCTGCGCCACGACGGCAAGCGCTGGCTGGTGGACCAGGGCGCCAGCGGCGTGGAGACGCGCGCCACCCAGCAGGCCGACAAGTCGTACGTGGCGGCCGACCCGGCCATCGCGCAGCTGGTGCAGGCCGAGCACGAGGCCACGATCCGGTATGTGAAAACGCCGGTCGGCACCACCTCGTTCCGCATGTCGACCTACTTCGCCGACGTCGGCGACGTCTCCGCGCTGCAGGTGGTGAACGCGGCCCAGGCCGGCTACGTGCGCGACTACGTCAAGGCCAACCTGCCGCAGTACGCGAACCTGCCGGTGCTGTCGGTGACGGCGCCGTTCAAGAGCGGCTTCGCCGGCCCGGCCGACTACACCGACGTGGCGCCGGGCAGCCTGGCGCTGAACAATGCCGCCGACCTGTACCTGTACCCGAACGCGCTGTACGCCGTGAAGGTCGACGGCGCCGGCCTCAAGGCCTGGCTGGAAAAGGCGGCGACGCGCTTCAACACGATCGACCCGGCGCAGGCGGCGCCGCAGGAACTGGTGAA
>DAMAFT010000453.1:0-4316 GCA_031995805.1 Massilia sp. | reverse complement strand
GCACCTGCCGGACGTGACGGTGATCTCGCCGGTGTTCGACCAGGCCGGCGCCGAGATCCTGTTCTACGTCGGCTCGCGCGGCCACCACGCCGACATCGGCGGCACCACGCCCGGCTCGATGCCGCCGGATTCGACGCACATCGGGGAAGAGGGCGTCCTGATCGACAACTTCAAGCTGGTGGATGGCGGCGAGGGCGCCGGCGGCGTGCTGCGCGAGGCCGAGGCGCGTGCGCTGCTGGGGGCCGGGCCCTGGCCGGCGCGCAATCCCGACCAGAACCTGGCCGACCTGCGCGCCCAGGTGGCGGCGAACCGCAAGGGCATCGAGGAACTGCACCGGATGGTCGCGCACTTCGGCCTGGACGTGGTGCGCGCCTACATGGGCCACGTGCAGGACAATGCCGAGGAAGCGGTGCGGCGCGTGATCGGCGCGCTGCACGACGGGCACTTCGTCGAGCGGCTCGACAACGGCGCGCGCATCGAGGTGGCGATCCGCGTCGACCGCGCCGCGCGCAGCGCCGAGATCGACTTCACCGGTACCTCGCCCCAGCTGCCGAACAATTTCAATGCGCCGTCGGCGGTGTGCATGGCGGCCGTGCTGTACGTGTTCCGCACGCTCGTGGACGACGAGATCCCGCTGAACGCCGGCTGCCTGAAACCCCTGAAGGTGATCATCCCGCCGGGCTCGATGCTCAATCCCGACTATCCGGCCTCGGTGGTGTCGGGCAACGTCGAGACCTCGACCTGCATCACCAACGCGCTGTACGGCGCCCTCGGCGCGATGGCGGCGAGCCAGGGGACGATGAACAACTTCACCTTCGGGAACGCGCGCCACCAGTACTACGAGACGATCTCCGGCGGCTCGGGCGCGGGCGACGGCCATGACGGCACCGACGTGGTCCAGACCAACATGACGAATTCGCGCCTGACCGACCCCGAAATCCTCGAGTTCCGCTTCCCGGTGCGGCTGGAAAGCTATGCGATCCGCCCCGGCTCCGGCGGCGCCGGCCGCTGGCACGGCGGCAACGGCGGCGTGCGCAAGCTGCGCTTCCTGGAACCGATGACGGCGGCGATCCTGTCGAACAACCGCATCCACGCGCCATTCGGCATGGCCGGCGGATCGCCCGGCGCGACGGGCCGCAACCTGGTCGTGCGCGCCGACGGCAGCGTGGAGGAACTGGGCCACATCGGCAAGGTCGAGATGGCGGCGGGCGACATGTTCGTCATCGAGACGCCGGGCGGGGGCGGGTACGGTTAGGGGTCAGAGCCCGGCAGGGGTCAGGGCCCGGTTCACCCGGGTGGGCGCTGACCCCGGTGTGCGCGCGGCCAGGCAAGACGCCGGGGCCGCAGGCGGAACACCGGGGTCAGAGCCCAACCGCAACACCGGGCTCTGACCCCTGCCGGGTGCACACACCCTACGTCGAAATCCCGTACTTGCGCTTGGCCGCCGCGAACTCCGCGTCCAGCGCCTGCAGGCGCGGATGCGCCGGATCGAGCGTGCGGATGTGGTCCAGCTGCTGCGCCGACAGCGTCGCCAGCGGCTCGTCCCAGCCCATCTCCATCACCTGGCGCAGGATGCCGCCGACCAGCGCGATCATCACCTGCAGGTCGTTCGGCGCCATGCGCAGGGCGTCCTGCAGCGTCTGGACGGCGCCGCGCACGTCGCCCATGTTGCGCTTCTCGTCGGCCACGCCGAGCAGGATGCGGGCCTGGGCGCGCAACTGCTTGCCCATGCCGTCGGCCAGGTCCTGGCGGCCGGCCTTGACGAACACGTCCAGCGCCTGCTGGGCCGAGACGGCGTCCTCGGCGTCGCCGTCGCCGTTGCCGTTGCCGTTGAGGGCGCCCAGCATGACGTCCGACGCTTCCTCGTCGAGACGGTGCTCGACCAGCGATTGCGCGAGGCTGATGCGCATGGCCGAGGACAGCGCGCCGCCGGCGCGCATGGCGCCTACCGCCGACCTGAGTTCCTGCACGGCGCCGCCGCGGTTGGCGGCGGCGTCCTGCAGCAGCGCGGCGGCGATGGCGATGCAGGCGTCGGCGGCCGGCGTGCCGCGCAGCGAGCGTTCCAGGTCGCGCACCACGGTGGCGGCGCCGGCCGGATCGCCCTTCTTCACCAGGGCCTCGACCAGGCGCACGTGGTCCTCGGGATTGCGGAATTCGGAATAGCGCGAGCGCGTCACCACCTGGCGCAGCGAGCGCTCGGCGGCGGCCGCGTCGCCGGCTTCCAGGGCCACTTCGCCCAGCTTGCGCAGGCGCCGCACCATGTAGGGAGAAATGGCGACGGCGTCTTCCAGCGTCTTTTGCGCGGCGGGCGCGTCGCCGCGCTGTTCCTGGCAGCGCGCCAGCAGGTCGTAGGCGGCCATCAGGCGCGGGTTGTCGGCCACCAGCTCCTGCAGGCGCGCGACGGCGTCGTCGACGCGGCCCTGGGCGCGCAGCGCGCGCGCCAGGCCGAGCCTGGCCCAGCCCAGCGGATGGGCGGCCAGCACCTGCAGGTACAGGGCCTCGGCCTGGGCCGATTCGCCGATGGACAACTGCAGTTCGGCGCGCAGGCGCGCGAAGTCCTGGGCGTAGCGCGGCTGGGCCGCGGCGCCGTCGATGCAGGCGCGGATCGCCTCGCGCACCTGGCCCGCCGCCGCCAGCTGGTAGGGCGGCAGCAGGGCGGCGCGGCGCGCCAGCGCGCGGCGGATGCGCTCGTTGAGTACGCCGACGGTGAAGGGCTTCAGGACGTAGTCGGTCGGCGTCAGCTCGGCCGCGCTGACCACCTTGCCGTAGGCCGCCTCCGACGTCAGCATGATGAAGATGGCCCAGGGCGGGATCAGCTTGTGGTGGCGCAGGTCTTCCAGCAGCTGCTGGCCGTCCTGGCCGGCGCCCGCGCTGGTGCCCTGGCCGCCGAGGTCGTACTCGCACAGGATGATGTCGTAGCCCTTGCGGGCCAGCTGCTTGACGGCCGTGCCGGCGTTGACGGCGGACTCGATGCGCGAGATCCCCGACTGGTTCAGCATGTTCTGCAGGTTGGCGCGGATCCCGGGATTCGGGTCGATGACCAGCACCGTCAATTGGCCATTCAGTTGGCTGTTCTCTTGCATTGTCGTCCGTGTCCCAGCGCCAGGTATGCCGCGAATTATGCCCATACGATACCCCGTACTTGCCGGCCTGGCAACGTTGCGCACGGTACCAGCTGTTTTTCCGGCAAACTTGTCCGGATTTACACCTGCGGGGGCAGGGGCCGAGGCTGTATAATACCGGGCTATCTTTCACCCGCAGCCACGCTGCATCGACGGACTGACAAGCCATGTTGATTCTGCCGGGTTCCAACGCCCTCTCCGCCTTCCGTAGCCAACGCCTCCTGACCCAGTTGCAAGCCGTCGCCCCGACGGTCGCCGCCGTCTCCGCACGCTACTACCACTTCATCGACGCCGGCGCGCCGCTGTCCACCGAGGACACCGAGCGCCTGGCCGCCATGCTCACCTATGGCGAGCCGGTGCCGGAAACGCAGTACGAAGGCGTGACCGAGGAGTTCTTCGTGATCCCGCGCGTGGGCACGATCTCGCCGTGGGCCTCGAAGGCCACCGACATCGCGCACAACTGCGGCATGGCGCACATCCACCGCATCGAGCGCGGCGTCGCCTTCAAGGTGGTGCTCAAGAGCGGCATCCTGGGCACCAGCATCAAGGCGCCCAAGAAGCTGGAAAGCGCCGAACTGCAGGCCGTCGCCGGCCTGCTGCACGACCGCATGACCGAGACCGTGCTGCGCAGCGCCGACGACGCCGGTGCGCTGTTCTCCGACCTGGAAGGTCGCCCGCTGGCCGCCATCGACGTGGTGGGCCGCGGCCGCCAGGCGCTGGCCGACGCCAACGTGGAGATGGGCCTGGCGCTGGCCGAGGACGAGATCGACTACCTGTTCGACGCCTTCGGCCGCGCGCAGCGCAATCCGACCGACGTCGAACTGATGATGTTCGCCCAGGCCAACAGCGAACACTGCCGCCACAAGATCTTCAATGCGGAATGGACCATCGACGGCGTCAAGCAGGAGCGCTCGCTGTTCCAGATGATCAAGAACACGCACCAGCTGCAGCCGAAGGGCACGATCGTCGCCTACAGCGACAACTCGGCCATCATGGAAGGCGCGCAGGCCATGCGCTTCTTCCCGCAGGCCGACAGCCAGGAATACCAGCCGGTCAGCCAGCTGACCCACACGCTGATGAAGGTCGAGACGCACAACCACCCGACCGCCATCTCGCCGTTCCCGGGCGCCTCCACCGGTGCCGGCGGCGAGATCCGCGACGAGGGCGCGACCGGCCGCGGCGCCAAGCCGAAGG
>DAMAFT010000452.1:0-4318 GCA_031995805.1 Massilia sp. | reverse complement strand
ACGCGGTCGATCAGGCCGGACTTGCCGTGCGTGCCCTTGTTCCAGTTGTCCATCTTGTCCAGCGTCTCGTCGCTCTGGTGGATGGCGAACACCGGGCCCTCGGCCAGCACGTTCAGGTCCGGGTCGGTGACGACCACGGCCACTTCGATGATACGGTCGTTGTCCGGATCGAGGCCGGTCATTTCCATGTCGAGCCAGATCAGGTTGAACTCGTTGGGACGGGGGGTGGCGGTCGGGGTGGCTTGTGACATAATTCTCTCTTTACGTAATCGACGGTTCCATCCGGTCGCGGCACTCGCCAACGTCATCCCCGCCTGCGCGGGGGCGACGTGCAAGCGCACCGGATGGAGCCAAAGTTTGGATTTTCTCACAGGCACAGCATGCTTTCATCCGGGTTTTCGCTCGTCTTCGTATTTTTCTTCCTGCTGACGCTGGCGCTGCGCTATTGGCTGGCGCGGCGCCATATCGGCCACGTGCTGCGCCACCGCGACGCCGTCCCGGCCGAATTCGCCGCGAAGATCCCGCTGGCCGCGCACCGCAAGGCGGCCGACTACACGGTCGCGAAAACCCGCTTCGGCCTGCTCGCCGCGCTGTGGAGCGGCCTGGTGCTGATCGGCTTCACCTTGCTGGGCGGGTTGCAGGCGCTGTCGCAGGCGCTGCTGGCGCTGGCCGGCCCGGGCATGGGCTACCAGGTCCTGCTGGTGGTCGCGTTTTCCGTCATCTCGGGACTGCTCGACCTGCCGTTCTCGTACTGGCGCCAGTTCGTGCTCGAGCAGCGCTTCGGCTTCAACAAGATGAGCGTCGGCCTGTGGATCGCCGATGCCGTCAAGGGCAGCCTGGTCGGCGCCGTCATCGGCCTGCCGCTGCTGTGGGTGGTCCTGGTGCTGATGGATAAAACCGGCGCGCTGTGGTGGTTCTGGGCCTGGCTGGTCTGGAGCGGCTTCCAGCTGCTGATGATGGTACTGTACCCGACCGTGATCGCGCCGCTGTTCAACAAGTTCACGCCGTTGCAGGACGCCACGCTGCAGGAGCGCATCGAGGGCCTGATGGCCCGTGTCGGCTTTGCCTCGAAAGGCCTGTTCGTGATGGACGGCAGCCGCCGCTCGGCCCACGGCAACGCCTATTTCTCGGGCTTCGGCGCGAACAAGCGCATCGTGTTCTTCGACACCCTGCTGGAACGCCTGGCGGCGCCGGAAATCGAAGCCGTGCTGGCGCACGAGCTGGGCCACTTCAAGCTTCGCCACATCGTCAAGCGCATCGTCGTGCTGTTCGCATTGTCGCTGGCCCTCCTGGCCCTGCTCGGCTGGCTCAAGGAACAGGCCTGGTTCTATACCGGCCTGGGCGTCGAGCCATTGCTGAACGGCCCGAACGATGCCATGGCCCTGCTGCTGTTCGCGCTGGCGCTGCCGGTGTTCACCTTCCCGTTCTCGCCGCTGTCCTCGTTCACTTCGCGCAAGCACGAATTCGAGGCCGACGCCTTCGCCGCGCAACACAGCGATGCGCGCGACCTGGTGTCCGCCCTGGTGAAAATGTACGAGGACAATGCCTCGACGCTGACGCCGGACCCGGTCCATTCCGCGTTCTACGACTCGCATCCGCCGGCCTGGGTCCGGGTGCAGCACCTGCAAGCCTCGGGGGCGGTATGAACACGATCTTGCTCGAAAGCCACTGCGTCCATGGCGCCCCCGCGCTGGACGCCGCCGCCATCGCCGCCTTGCATGCCCAGGTGCCCGACTGGACCATCGACGCCGGCGCGCTCGAACGCCGCTTCGCCTTCCGCGACTTCCACGAGACCATGGCCTTCGTCAACGCCCTGGCCTGGATCGCCCACCGCGAAGACCACCACCCCGACCTGCACGTGGGCTACAACCGCTGCGTCGTGCGCTATACCACGCATTCGGCCGGCAATGCGCTGAGCATGAACGACTTCGGCTGCGCCGCCAGGGTCGACGCCCTGCTGGCGGAAGGAGTGCGCGCATGAAGAAGCACGGCAAGCCGGGCAAGGCGGCGGATTTCACCGGCACCATCGTCGCCGCCCACGGGCGCCACTACCTGGCGGACGTCGACGGCGAATTCCTCCAGTGCGTCACGCGCGGCAAGAAGACCAACGTCGCCGTCGGCGACGTCGTCCACCTGGCGCGCACCTCGGCCGACCAGGCCGTGATCGAAAAGATCGCCGAGCGCAGCACGCTGCTGTACCGCTCCGACCAGTACAAATCCAAGCTGCTGGCCGCCAACATCACCCGGCTGTTCATCGTCATCGCCACGGAACCGAGCTTTGCCGACGACCTGGTGTCGCGCGCGCTGGTCGCCTGCGCGGCGGCCGGCGTCGAGGCGCACCTGATCCTGAACAAGGTCGACGTCGAGGAACCGCTGGCGCGGGCACGCGAGCGGGCGGCGCTGTACACCGGCATGGGCTACCCGCTGCACGAGGTGTCGGCGCGCGCCCGGCCCGACGAGTCGGTGGCGACCTTGATGCCGCTGCTGGCCGGCCAGTCCTCGATCTTCATCGGCCAGTCCGGCATGGGCAAGTCCTCGCTGATCAACCTGCTGGTGCCGGACGCCGACATCGCCACCCGCGAGATCTCCGAGGCGCTCGACACCGGCAAGCACACGACCACCTTCACGCGGCTGTACCGCCTGCCGGGCGAGCAAGGCGGCAACATCATCGATTCGCCGGGATTCCAGGAATTCGGCCTGTACCACCTGTCCGAGGGCATGCTGGAGCGCGCGTTCGTCGACTTCCAGCCTTACCTGGGCGGCTGCAAGTACTACAACTGCCGCCACCTGGCCGAGCCGCAGTGCGCGATCCTCGAGGCGGTCGCGCAGGGCAAGATCGCGAAGCTGCGCCATGAACTGTATGCGCAGTTGCTGCACGAATCGGCGCAGACGTTGTATTGATCACCGTCGATAATTTCTTGGAAGATAAACAAAACCGCTTATAATCAAAGAGATCGAATACCAAGGGATGACCGCATCCCCGAGATATAACATGGCTGTCAACACTCCCATCAAGCACTTCCTGCAGATTTCCGACTTCACCCGCGACGAGTTCGAGTACGTGATCGAGCGCGCCACGGTCATCAAGCGCAAGTTCAAGGCCTACGAGGTGTACCACCCGCTGGTCGACCGCACGCTGGTGATGGTGTTCGAAAAGAGCTCGACCCGTACCCGCCTGTCGTTCGAGGCCGGCATGCACCAGCTGGGCGGCGCAGCCATCTACCTGAACACGCGCGACAGCCAGCTCGGCCGCGGCGAACCCGTCGAGGACGCCGGCCAGGTGATGTCGCGCATGTGCGACATCATCATGGTGCGCACCTTCGGCCAGGACATCATCGAACGCTTCGCCGCGCATTCGCGCGTGCCGGTGATCAATGGCCTGACCAACGAACACCACCCCTGCCAGGTGCTGGCCGACATCTTCACCTACTGGGAACACCGCGGCTCGATCGCCGGCAAGACGGTGGCCTGGGTGGGCGACGCCAACAACATGCTGTATTCCTGGCTGCAGGCGGCCGAGGTGTTCGGCTTCCACCTGAACGTGTCGACGCCGAAGGGCTACGACATCGATCCGGCCCTGGTGTCGACGCAGAACTACACCGTCTTCGAGGACCCGTCCGACGCCTGCGCCGGCGCCCATCTCGTGTGCACCGACGTGTGGACCAGCATGGGCTACGAAAAGGAAAACGCCGAGCGCCTGAAGGCCTTCGACGGCTTCATCGTCGACCAGGCCAAGATGGCGCGCGCCAGCGGCGACGCGCTGTTCATGCACTGCCTGCCGGCGCACCGCGGCGAGGAAGTCGCGGCCGAGGTCATCGACGGTCCGCAATCGGTCGTCTGGGACGAGGCCGAGAACCGCCTGCACGTGCAGAAGGCGCTGATCGAGTACCTGCTGCTCGGTCGCATCGAAGGCAAATAAACCCGTATCATCACCAAGCTTGATCGTCGGCCCGGGCTCCGGGCCGGCTGACCATCATACCCTCCACGTACCACATCATTGGAACTTCCATGAGCGACATCAAGAAAGTAGTCCTCGCCTACTCCGGCGGCCTCGACACCTCCGTCATCCTCAAATGGCTGCAGGATCACTACCAGTGCGAAATCGTCACCTTCACCGCCGACCTCGGCCAGGGCGAAGAGCTGGAACCGGCGCGCGCCAAGGCCATCAAGTTCGGCATCAAGCCGGAAAACATCTACATCGACGACGTGCGCGAGGAATTCGTGCGCGACTTCGTGTTCCCGATGTTCCGCGCGAACACCGTCTACGAAGGCGAATACCTGCTGGGCACCTCGATCGCGCGTCCGCTGATCGCCAAGC
>DAMAFT010000451.1:0-4328 GCA_031995805.1 Massilia sp. | reverse complement strand
GCAGCATCGGCAGGCGGATCAGGGCCTGGGTGCCGGTCATGAAGGCGCGGCCGCGTTCGAGCGTCCATTTGTCGTCGAGGGTGATCTCGTGCGCGGGCGAAGGCTGCGCCGGCTCCAGCTGGTTGCGGTCCAGGGGGGCGTTCATGCTTGTCTCCAGATTGTTGTCGTTCTTGCGCGCGTTGGCTCGGTGAAGGCATGTTCTGGCGTTTGCTGCCGGCCCGCGTCGGTTTTCAGCCAGTATAGACCTCACCCTCCGACATTAAATTTCAATCGATTCCCCACGCCGAACGATTTGCGCAATAAAATTGCGGTATATATGAATGTCGAGGAGTTTTCATGTCGAAGATCGAGCTGGATAAAACGGACCGCAAGATCCTGGCCATCCTGCAGGAAGACGGCCGCCTGTCCAACCAGGACGTGGCCGAGAAGGTCAGCCTGTCGCCGTCGCCTTGCCTGCGGCGCATCAAGCGCCTGGAAGAAGCCGGCGTGATCAAGCAATACGTCGCCCTGCTCGATCCGGACAAGCTGGGACTGGGCCTGCTGGCCTACGTCAACGTGCGCCTGGAAAAGCACAGCGAAGGCGCGCCGAACGCGCGCATCCCGGCGACGTCCCCGCGCTTCGCCTTCGCCGAGGCGGTGGCGGCCTGGCCGGAAGTGGTGGATTGCTATGCGATGACGGGAGAAATGGACTTCCTGCTGCGCGTGCACGTGGAAGACATGGAACACTTCTCGCGCTTCATGATGGCCACGCTGCTGCGCCACCCGGCGGTGCTGGACGTGAAGTCCAGCTTCGCCCTGCAGCGCATCAAGGAAACGACGGCGCTGCCGATCGTCTGAGCGCGGCTACGCCGCCCCGGCGCAGTCCGGGGCGGCGGTCCTGCATCAGCGCTTCTGCGGCTTGCCGCGTACGTCCAGCACGCTGCCCGGCAAATCGACGGTCACGCTGCTGGCGCCCGTGCCGGCCGCATCCTGGGCCAGCACCAGCTTGTACTTGCCCTTGGCGATGCGCCAGGTGCGCGAGGCTTCGTCGAACATGCCGAGCACGCGCGGCTCGACCGTGACCTCGACGTCCTTCGATTCGCCCGGCTGCAGGGCGACCTTGTCCCAGCCGGCCAGGCGCTTGGGCGCTTCCCACTTCGCGTTCGCGCTCGCCACGTAGACCTGCGGGACGTCCTTGCCGGCCACGTTGCCGGTATTCGTCACCTTGAAGCGTACGTGCAGGCGACCATCCTTCACCTGGCCCGCCAGTCCCGAATACGAGAAGGTCGTGTAGGACAGGCCGTGGCCGAACGGGAACAGCGGCTTGTGGCCCTTCAGGTCGAACCACTTGTAGCCGACCGCCGCGCCCTCGTGGTAGTCGACGGCGAACTGCAGGTCCGGGTTCTTCGGGTCGCCGTCCAGCTTCGGCCGCGGCAACTGCTGCTCGGAGGCCGGGAACGTGGCCGGCAGGTGGCCCGAGGGATTGACCTTGCCGAACAGGACGTTGGCGATCGCCTCGCCGCCGCTGGTACCCGGATACCAGGCTTCCAGCACGGCCGCCGTCTTCGCCAGCCACGGCATGGCGACCGGGCCGCCGTTCTGCAGCACGACCACGGTGCGCCGGTTGGCGCCGGCGACGGCGTCGACCAGGCCATCCTGCTGGTCGGGCAGCGCCAGCGAGACGGCGTCGTTGGCTTCGCCGACCCACTGGTTGGCGAACACGATCGCCACGTCGGCCTGGGCCGCCGTGCGCGCGGCGCGCGCCGGGTCGCTGCCGTCGTCGAACACGACCTTCGCGTCCGGCGCCTGGGCCTGGATCGCGCGCAGCGGCGACGACGGGTAGTACACGACCGGACCCGGCCAGGTGTCGGGCTTGAGGCCCTTGACGGCCAGGCCGCCGCGCGGATACACCTGCGAGGAGCCGCCGCCCGACAGCACGCCGGCGTCGGCATGGCCGCCGATGACGGCGATGGTGCGCACGCCCGGCGCCAGCGGCAGCGCGCCGCCCTCGTTCCTGAGCAATACCATGCCGTCTTCGGCGGTGGCGCGGCTGACGGCGCCGTTCTTGCCGAAGTCGATCGTCACACCGTCCTTGAGCGGATCGTCGACCAGGCCCTTGGCGAACATGGTGCGCACGATCCGGTACGCCATGTCGTCCAGGCGCGCCTGCGGCACGGCGCCGGTCTTGACCGCTTCCATCAGCGCGCCGCCGAAGTACGGCGACTTGTCGAACTCGTGGCCGGACTGCTGGTCCAGGCCGTTGTTGGCGGCGTTGACCGTGCTGTGGGTGGCGCCCCAGTCGGACATCACGAAGCCCTTGAAGCCCCAGTCGCGCTTGAGGACGTCGTTCAGCAGGTAGGCGTTCTCGCAGGCGTAGGGGCCGTTGACGCGGTTGTAGGCGCACATCACGGAGCCGGCGTCCGACTGTTCGAACGCCAGCTCCATCGCCAGCAGGTCGGACATGCGCAGCGCCGCCTTGTCGATGCGGGCGTCGAGTTCGTTGCGACCGGTTTCCTGGTCGTTGATGGCGAAGTGCTTCAGCGTCGAGATCACGTGGTTCGACTCGATGCCCTTGATCGCCTGGCCGACCATCACGCCCGCCAGCAGCGGATCCTCGCCCGCGTATTCGAAGTTGCGGCCGTTGCGCGGGTCGCGCATCAGGTTTACGCCGCCCGCCAGCATCACGTTGAAGCCGGAGGCGCGCGCCTCCGAACCGATCATCGCGCCGCCCGCGTACGCCACCTTCGGATCCCAGCTCGATGCCGTCATCAGGCCCGACGGCAGCGCGGTGCGCTCGCGCACGTTGGGACCGCCCTGCGAGGCGACGCCCACGCCGGCATCGGTCTCGAACAGGGCCGGCAGGCCGAGCCGCGGCGTGCCGGGAATGTAGCCGGCCGATTGCGGCAGCGCCTCGGGAATCTTCTTCTTGCCGGCGAAGTCGTGGCCGAAATAGGCGAACACCCAGCGCAGCTTTTCCGCCTGCGTCATCGCCTGCACCGCCAGCCTGGCGCGCTCGTCGGCGCTGCGCGAACGCTCCAGCCAGGGTTTGTGCGCCGGCTCGGGCGGCTCGGCGGCGGCGGCGACGGCCGCTCCCGCCGGGAAGATGGCCGCGAGCGCAGCGACGATGGTCAGGTGGCGAAAACGCATGAAGGTCCCCTCTTGTTCGAGTTGTGATGTGTCCGGATGGATGGTGCGGTGGTTCAGGCCCGCTGCGCGCCGTACAGGTTCGCGTACTTCAGGCCGAAATACAGGATGAAGCCATAACAGGCGGCCGGCACCAGGAAGGACGGCTGCAGGCCGAGCGTATCGGCCAGCGCGCCCTGCAGGAACGGCACCAGGGCGCCGCCCACGATGGCCATGCACAGCACGCCCGAGCCCTGGCCGGTCAGGGGGCCGAGGCGGTGCAGCGCCATGCTGAAGATGGTCGGGAACATGATCGAGTTGCACAGGCCCACCGCCAGCAGCGCCCACATGGCGGTGCGGCCGTGGCCGAAGGCCGCCGCCAGCACCAGCAGGATCGCCAGCAGCGCATTGAAGGCCAGCACCCGGCCCGGGCTCAGGCGCCGCATCGCGACCGAGCCGATGAAGCGCCCGACCATCGCCCCGCCCCAGTACCAGGTCACGTAGAGCGCGGCGTCGGCGTGTCCCAGGCCGGCGATCGACGGTTCGCCGATGAAGTTGATCAGGAAGCTGCCGATGCTCACTTCCGCGCCGACGTACACGAAGATGCCCACCGCGCCCAGCACCAGGTGCTGGTGGCGCCACAGCGAATCGGACACGCTGGTCGTCGCTTTGTCTTCGCTGATGGCGGGCAGGCGCACGACGGCGAACAGCACGGCCAGCAGCAGCAGCGCTCCCGCCAGCACCAGGTAGGGCCCCTGCACGGCGGCCGCTTCCTGCGCCTTGTAGGCCAGCTGCTCGGCGGCCGGCAGCCTGGCCAGCTCGTCGGCGCCGAGCACGGCGCCGGACAGGATCAGCATGCCGCCCAGGGCCGGCGCCAGCGTGGTGCCCAGCGAATTGAAGGCTTGCGTCAGGCTCAGGCGGCTCGACGCCGTCTCCGGCGCGCCCAGCACCGTCACGTACGGATTGGCGGCCACCTGCAGGATGGTGATGCCGCCGGCCAGCACGAAGAAGGCGAACAGGAACAGGCCGTAGCCGCGCGTGGCGGCCGGGTAGAACAGCGCGCAGCCGATGGCGGCGATGGCGAGTCCGGCCACGGCGCCGTGCTTGTAGCCGATGCGGCGGATCAGCATGCCGGCCGGCAGCGAGACGATGAAATAGGCGCCGAAGAAGCAGAACTGCACCAGCATCGCCTGCACGTAGGTCAGCGTGTAGACGGATTTCAGGTG